>DNGI01000134.1:1109-11667 GCA_003486645.1 Cyanobacteria bacterium UBA11370
CTCCTTGTCTCCCTTGTCCTCTCCCAACCTGTAAATTTTGGGTTGACAGACTGCTGGGGACACTTCTCAAAGATCGGATTTAGCGATAAGTTAACAATGCCGTCTTGACCAGGCACACCCAATGACATCAAATCTAGACTTCTTACTCCTCAACGCTGCTAAAAGTGGCAACTTGGCTCAACTACAAACATTCTTAACTCAGGGGGCTAATGTTGATGCCACTGATCGAGATGGCACGACGGCGTTGATGTTTGCTGCCCAGCAGGGTTATACCGAGATTGTACGACTGTTGGTAGCGACAGGGGCAAGTCTCAATATTTCCAGAAAACTCTATGGTTTAACCGCGTTAATGTTAGCGGCGGCGACGGATCGGGTTGATGTTGTAAAAACATTGGTGGCGGCGGGTGCGGATGTTAATGCTACCAATGATGATGGTAGTACCGCGCTGATGGTAGCATCCCATAAAGGCTATCTCAAGGTCGTTCAACTCTTGCTAGAGGCAGGGGCGGAGGTTAATGTTAAAGATAACGATGGAGATCATGCCTTAAATTTAGCGGCGGAGAAAGGGTGTACCTCGGTTGTGCAAGCGTTGTTAGCGGCGGGTGTAGAGGCTACGGCGACTCAAGAGGCATTGCTCCTCTCGGCTAGTGCAGGTTCTACCCAAACCGTACAACTGTTATTAGAGCAGGGGGTAAGTCCATTATGCGCTGATAGCGATCGCAGAACTGCCCTGATGCACGCGGCTGAACTCGGATATTTGTCAGTGGTTGAGCTATTGTTAACGCATGGTGCTAATGTTAATGCTCAAGACGTGGAAGGTGAAACGGCTCTGATGCTGGCAGCGGATCAAGGTTGCACTGAAGTCGTGAATGCTTTAATTGCGGCGGGTACTGAGGTGGATAGGCAAAATGACGCGGGAGGTACAGCGCTGATGGCAGCCGCATCGGGGGGTCATCTTGATGGGGTCATGGCATTATTGGATGCCAATGCTAAAATTAACACCAGAGATAAGGATGGAGAAACCGCATTACATCTGGCGGCGGTGGAAGGTTATGATGGGATTGTGGATGCCCTCCTAGAGAGGGGAGCTGAGGTTAATACCAGAAATCAGCTTGGTGATACAGCGTTAATCCTGGCAGCTATTCATGGCTACCCTAAGATTGTCAAGGCTCTGTTACAGAAAGGAGCAGACAAGAACATGATCAACCAGGGAGAAACACCTCTATCCTTGGCGATCGCTCAGGGTCATGCAGAAACTGCCAAAGTATTGCTCGATTTTGGTGCTGATCCGAATATAATAAGTCCTGATGGGAAAACACTGCTCATGAAGGTAGCTGATCGGGGAGACACCGAATTGATGCAATACCTCCTCAAAGCAGGGGCACAGGTGGACATCCGGGATAGTGCAGGTGCTACGGCGTTAATGTGGGCTGCTCATCGCGGTTATACCCAGGCAGTACAACTCTTGCTTGATGCTGGTGTGGATCTCAGTGTGAAAAACCGAGGTGGCTACACTGCCTTGATGATTGCAGAATTCAATGGTTATCCTGAAGTCGTGCAAGTGCTTAAGGGAGCTGGGGCACAAGAGTAAGTCTAGTACGCTGCCGTTGCATCTTGCATTGCATATTCTTCAATTAAAACACAAACGGTTAAACCCTCTCCCCTGAAGTCTCAACCAGCAATTTAAAAGCGTGACAGCTTATCCCAATCCTAATTAGCCTATGCCAAATTCTAGTCAGCCAATTCCCATTGATCAGCTCATTCCCAATCATGAGCCACTGATCGTCAATCCTCGACGACGAAATGGTTTAATTCTATATAAGCGTTATCATGCTGAATTTGCAGGTCCAGGTGCAGCGGTAGGAAAACCGTTTGACCTCGATTGTGAATTTGTGCTGCCGGTAGGAGACTTGGAGTTGATCCATCCTGAATCGGATGATGCGCGAAAGCGGGCTTATTTGATTCGGCGACAGTGGATTCTACTCACTCGGCAAATTACCGATAATCCAGATCCTCTACAACGTGCCCAAAGAATTATAGAACAATTTGAGGGCTTTTTTGGTGCTGACACAGTGGCTCAAATACCGGATGAAGCGTTGGCGCTTTTAGTCGGTGTGTTACCTTTAACGGTTAGGATTGTGCGTTATCAGTTTCCTAACTCGGCTTGACTGATGGTTATCCAACGGTTTCTACGTTGTGTCGTTAAGAGTATTAAAGTAATAACGTAAGTTGCTAGTTATAAACCCAGGCATTGCTAATCGCTAATTTTTCAAGTTCGTGGTTATTTTTTCCAGTTTTTCGACTGTTCCACTCTTCCGTCTTGACAAAATAACTAGCAACTTGGGTTAATAGGTTTTAGCAAGTAAAGAAAAAAATCAACGTACATCACCCATCTGAGAAACCCTATATCTCACATTTTAGCGCACATAGAAGTTTATGGAATTAGGGCAAATTAAGAATCAACGTGAAATCCGATTCTTTGGTATCAGAAGAAGTGGAAATCATGCAGTTATTGGCTGGATTTTTGATAATTATCCAGGTGTCGTGATTCATTGTAATGACATCAATCAAAAATACTGTAAAAAATTAAATGAAATAAATCAGATTGATCCCTATGTTTCTTTTGGAAATATACATTTAAAAGGGGTAAGTTATTGGACTTGTAAACAAAAAATTTTAGGTCTGATTAAGAACTTGATAATGAGAAACAAGACATTAAGTTTTTCGATAAAAGATCCTCTATTAAAAAAAGAAGCGATTAGGCATATAAAGCATAAAGATTGCTTGATACTCAGCTATGAAGATCGTCATCTAGCTCAAGTATGCTCCGTACAGTTTGAGAGTAAGCGTGAAAGTTTGTTAGGACAAAGCGAGAAAAGATATGATATTCTACTTCTTAGAGATCCATATAACCTCTTTGCTAGCCTAATGAAAGCTAAGTTTATATCTCCAAAAAATAAGCAATACTATGTTGATTTATGGAAAGAATATGCCAGAGAATATATAGGGGAAACTAATAATTTGAGCCAAAATAAAATTGTCATAAATTATAATAAATGGTTTTCCGATATTGAATATCGCAATAATTTATCAAAAAAACTTGAATTTCAAGCTTTAAATACAACCTACAAAAAAGTTCCTTTTTTTGGTAAAGGAAGTTCTTTTTCGGGTACAGAATTTAACAATAATGCTCAGGAAATGCAAGTCTTGGACAGATGGAAATATTTTAAAGATGATGCCTTCTACAAAGAAATATTGGCTGATGAGAAATTAGTTAATTTATCAGAACAAATATTTGGCGCGATCGCATCACTTTAACCCCTCTAAAATACGATTCCATGCCCACCAACAATCGGGGTCTTGGAATTAAAGTTGGCACGCTTTGCTACTAAAATAACCAACTTGAGGCATGAATCCACGAAGGTTTGACAATCTTTTTAGAGATCTTCACATAGTTTCGTCGATTTAGCCTCACCTCAGAGAATTAAACAGAAACAGTTTCCAGAGTGCGAGTCGTTTGGGCACGTTTCCCAGTCACAACGAGGCGTACAGTAGAGGAACCGCAGGTTAAACCTCGACGTATAGGTTTGACAGGACGGTTATCTGCAAGTGATAGTTCAAGGCGTGAGACAATCTTGGCGAGTACCACTTTCATTTCAAATTGGGCAAACGCCATACCAATACAGCGTCGAGAACCTCCTCCAAAAGGCAAAAACTCGTAGGGAGAAAATTGGCGTTCTAGAAAACGTTCTGGCTTAAAAAGGTCAGGTTCTGGGTAGAGATCGTCCCGATGATGGGTCAGATAGATAGAGCCAAGCACCACTGTACCAGGTTCTAGCTTATAGCCCATCAATTCGACAGGGGTTCTCACCACCCGTGGAAAGGTTAGCATTCCAACAGGATAAATCCGTAACGTTTCAGAATAAACTGCATTCAAATAGGGTAGTCGCAGAAGAGTATTAGGATCTGGGTGATCGCCTAGGCTATCCAGTTCCTCTAGCAGCTTCTGACGTACTTCTGGCAATTTATGAATCCAGTAAAATGCCCAAGTGAGTGCAGTGGCAGTAGTTTCATGACCAGCTACCAACAAGGTCATTAATTCATCTCGTAACTCCACATCGGTCATCGGTTGACCCGCCTCATCACGAGCTGACATGAGTAAGCTGAGGATATCCGTGCGAGAGTCGTCCGGTTGCGCTCGACGTTCGTTAATTTCCTCGTAAATGAGTTGGTCAATTTGCTGTCGTTCACACAAAAAGCGTCCCCACGGACTCCAGGAGCCTAAGTCCTGGCGCAAAATGGGAAAATACAGCATAGTGACTCCCAAAAGAGAACTTCCCCGATCAAGCCGTGAACTAAGAAGTTTCTCTAGCTGTTGGTAACGCTGTCCTTCATTTAAGCCAAACACAGCTCTTAAGATCACCTGCATAGAGATCGCTTGCATGGACGGACGGATAGAAAAGGGATTCCCAATTGTCCACTGACTGATTACTTGGTTGGTAATATCAGCAATCAACTGACCATAAGCCTTCATGCGTTCTCCATGAAATGGAGGCATCATTAGCTGACGCTGACGGCGATGGCGATCGCCACTGGCAGCAATGACAGATTGCTTTCCTAGCAAGGGTTCAAATATAGCGTTATGTTCCCCAGGTGTATCAAATTCTTTAGCATCACTCGTTAAAATCTGCTGAAGTGCTTGCGGGTTACTGACGAAGATAACACGAGCAAAGTTCTTACCCATCGGTACCGTGAAAATGTCACCATATTGTTGGGCACAGTTATCCATATATGAAAGTGGACGAGCAATCCATTGGATCATTTGCCACAGTGCAGGAGTTTGCAAACCATTGGGTAGTTTCATAGAAGCTTTTGTTAAGAGAATTTCCCTTTTTAGGTTAGCAGAGCTAAATTGACTTTAGCCTAAACATCAGCGCCATCCCAAAAGTTGTAACTACTGTCGATAGTACCGATAAGAGAAATAGGGGTCGCTCAATAGTTACTCTCTTTGCGATCGCACCGCACGTCCACCACCCAGAGTAGTCTAGTACTAAGGGGCACAAAAATTCTAGGGTCAAGGCATGAAACTTTTTGTTCCAGGTCGCCTTTGTTTATTTGGCGAACATAGTGATTGGGCGGGAGGCTATCGTCGGATTAATTCCCGACTCGAAAAGGGTTATGCTATCATCACGGGCACTAATCAGGGGCTTTATGCGGAGGTAAAACCTCATCAAAATCAACTGATTATTCGTGCTTCGTTGAGTGATCACAAAAGTCAAGATGCGATCGCTTTACCGCTGGAACGAAGTATTCTTTTAGCTGAAGCGCAAAAAGGGGGTTTTTGGAGTTATGCGGCGGGTGTTGCTTATCAATTTTTGACTCATTTCAAAGTCGGTGGGTTGGAAATTGATAATTATTTAACGGATTTACCTCTACAAAAAGGATTATCCTCCAGTGCCGCAATTTGTGTATTAGTTGCACGGGCTTTTAATCAGTTGTATGACTTAAAAATGACCCTGCGGGGAGAAATGGAATTTGCTTATTTAGGGGAAATTACCACTCCTTCTCGCTGCGGACGGATGGATCAGGCGTGTGCTTATGGGAATCGACCCATATTGATGATTTTTGATGGCGATCGCATTGATATCATTGAATTAAAATTATCCAAGGATTTGTTTTTTGTCATTATCGATCTCGGGGTTGAAAAAAATACCCAAGAAATTCTCAGTGAACTCAATCGATGTTATCCCTTTACGACCAATCAACTCCACAGAAATGTTCAAAACTATTTGGGGGTAATCAATTCTCAAATTACGAAGGAAGCGGTTGAAGCCTTACAACAGGGTGAGGCTCAACGGATTGGGGATTTAATGAAGCAAGCACAAGCTGAATTTGACCGTTATCTTATCCCTGCTTGTCCTAGACAATTAACCGCTCCTGTACTACACAAACTTCTGAATTATGAACCGATTCAGCCGTATATTTGGGGCGGAAAAGGGGTTGGATCACAAGGGGATGGAACTGCTCAATTTATTGTTAAATATCAGGATTTTCAAGAAAAAATCATCAGAATTATTGAGCGTGATTTCCCCCAAATGCAATCATTAAAATTAACCATTCATGCCAATGAGCAATAAAGTTCGCAAAGCCATTATTCCAGCAGCTGGGTTTGGGACTCGTCTGTTCCCCTCAACCAAGGTCGTAAAAAAAGAGCTATTTCCCATTATAGACCGAGATGGTCGGGCTAAACCTATTATTCAAATTATTGTTGAAGAAGCAGTTAGGGGTGGAATTGAAGAAATTGGAATTATTGTACAACCGAGCGATCGCCAAGTTTTTGAAGAGTTCTTTAAAGTTCCACCGAAACCAGAGTTATTCAATAAACTTTCCCCAGAAAATCAGGAGTACAGTCACTATTTACAAACGTTAGGGGAGCGAATTACTATTTTGACTCAAGCAGAACAAGAAGGCTACGGTCATGCGGTATTCTGTGCTAATGAATGGGCTAATAATGAACCTTTTCTACTTTTATTGGGCGATCATGTTTATACGTCTGATACTGATCGTTGTTGTGCTAGTCAAGTTTTAGAGGTTTATGAAAAAGTAGGTCAAAGTGTAGTTGCTTTGACAATTATGCCCGGAGAAATTATTCATAAAGCGGGTTGTGTAACCGGAATTTTACAGGATTCAGAGGGAATTGTTTCGGTTACTCAACTCTATGAAAAGCCAACTCTTGAGTATGCGCGTCAGCATTTGCATATTCAGGGAATGCCAAAAGATCAGTTTCTGGCTGTATTTGGGATGTATGTGTTAGAACCCCAAATTTTTGAATATTTGGGCGAACACATTCACAACAATATCCGGGAGAAGGGGGAATTTCAGTTAACGTCTTGTTTAGATAAATTGCGCGAGAATGAGGGAATTACAGGATATTTAGTTAAAGGGCAGTATTTTGATACAGGAATGCCAGAGTTTTATCGTCAAACGATAATTGATTTTCCTAATGCTGTTCGCTAGTTAAAGGGTGGTGCTTAAATCAGTGATCGCTGACTAGTTACTAGTGATTAGTAGTGTATGTCATTAGACATCTGGTGAAAAAGAATCTCAAACCCTTATCCTATCTAAGTGAAAACCTAATTTCTGGAGAGGTCTATTAATTATAGGGGGTGTAGAGACGTTGCATTGCAACTTCTCTACTAGGTGTATGACAGATCAAAACTTGTGCAAGAAGTCTATTCTCTTAACCTTGGTTCTTCCTTTTGGCAGACGAGTGAACCAGTCACTAACAGCTAAGTTGTAACTACCAAGCATGGTTAGGGGAAGCGTGAGGTATCTGTTACACAGATGCTTAGGGCTTGAGTATTGCTAGCTAAACAGGTAGAAAAAATTAGGAAATTGCACTCTTGAAAAGCTAGCGATCGCAAAATTTTAGGAAGGTGAAAAAAATGAGTTTATTATCTATTGATGAAGTCAAAACATTAGTAGAACAACCCAAGGGCTGGTGTGTATCGATTTATATGCCTATCTACCGAGTTGGGGCTGAAATTCAACAAAATCCTGTTCGATTCAAAAATCTAATGCGTGAGGCGGAAGATAAATTAGTCGAGAATGGGTTGAGTAATCGGGAGGCTTTGGAATTGCTACAACCCGCTAAAGATAAAATTGATTCCGATGATAATTTTTGGCAACAACCGAATGATGGATTGGCGATTTTTTTGGCGGATGGGGTATTTCATTACTACCGCTTGCCCTTAAGTTTTGATGAATTAGTGGTAGTTACTGACCATTTTCATCTTAAGCCACTCCTACCCCTTCTAACAGAAGATGGACGGTTTTATATTTTGGCGTTAAGTCAACAGGATATTCGGTTGTTTGAGTGTACGCGCTACAGCGTTAGTGAAGTTGAATTGCCTGATGTGCCGAAGAGTATTGATGAAGCCCTTTTATATGATGAAACGGCAAAAGATGGTCAGTTTCGGATCAGTACCTCGAAAGGTGGAACGAATAATCCATTTCAACACGCAGGCAGTTTTCATGGTCAAGGGAGTCCAGATCAGGATAAGCATCAAGAGGAGATTTTGCAATTTTTTCATACGGTTAATGATGGATTACAAAAGTATTTACGTGCCAAGCGTGCGCCTTTAGTTTTAGCAGGGGTTGAGTATCTTTTTCCAATTTATCGAGAGGCAAATACTTATCCAAATCTGATTGATGAAGGCATTACCGGAAACCCGGAAAATGCGAAGCCAGAGGAGTTACAAGCACAAGCCTGGGAGATTGTCGAACCTTTATTTCTAAAATCTCAGCAAGAAGCGATCGACCACTATCGGGAATTAGCACAAACAGGACGCAGTTCAAGTAATATTAAAGAAGCCGTCTCCGCCGCTTACTATGGACGAATTGAGGAATTATTTGTTGCTGTTGGTGTTCAGCAGTGGGGTAGTTTTAATCCTGACACGAATACGATTGATTTGCACGCTGAAGCCGAACCGGGTGATGAAGATTTATTGAATTCAGCCGCAATTCAAACGATTTTAAACGGTGGAACTGTTTATGCTGTCGAACCTGATCAAGTACCGGATGAAGCGCCATTAGCTGCTGTATTTCGGTATTGAGATTGCTAATGGCTAATGGCTAATGGTTAATGGCTAATGGCTAATTGTTTATTTTCGTCTGCCTGTCTTCGATTAGCTATTAGCTATTAGCTGTCCCTGACAAGATAATTAGCAACTTGGGTTAATCCTATTGCTTCTAGAAATATAGCCAGTCTAAATGATTTGTAAAACACCTTCCCCTTGTCTCCTTTGTCTCCCTTGTCTCTCTTGTCTCTGCTTGTTCACGAATCAAATAGACTCGCTATAGGACGAGTTTCTAATACTTCCTGAGTCTACCTGATAAATGTTGAGACAACATCCGGTCAATCGTTGCCTTGTAAATTCCAGGAATTTCCCAACTTGCCGTCGGAAATAAGGGAAAACGCTGTTTAATCCAAACCGTGAGAATATTCCCTTCTTTTTCCTTCCACTTGTACGCAGCAATTTTCTTCCACTCAATGAATCCAAATTTAAAATAAATTCCGTTTTCTCTCAGTTCCAACCGACTCAAACCAGCCCAGAGGAAATAAATCACTGTAGACCAATAAAATATGATTTGAGAGATATAATACTCAGGACGGTTATAACTTTCGGCAAATTCTTTCTCAGCTAAATCCAGAACTATACTGGTTTGTAGGAGGGCAATCATGATCCAAATTATGCCTATACTCAACAGAGTTTTGTGAGTTCCAGGCCATCCTAAATTCCAGAGTAGAGAACCTGCCCGTTTCTTGCGTCTAGGTGAAGTTATAATGTACAACCAAAGAAGAGCTGAACATAAAATAAATAAACCTGACAAGGTATAGTCTTGCCAGGGTTGAGGAAGAAAAAATACACCAACCAGGGGTGGAACTGTAACTAATAGTAAGGAAATACTTGCTAGCCAATTTCTCCAAACGGCTTTATGATTGAACATCGATCGCCTAAGTGTATATCCTAGAAATAATCCAACTCCCATCGGAATAATGATCGATGCCCAAATCATAGCAAGTATCTCTTAATGCAAAAAGTGACGAATTCCCGTGAAAACCATAACTAAACCCAATTCATTAGCAGCTTGAATTGAATCGTTATCCCGCAAACTCCCCCCTGGTTGAACAATGGCGGTAATTCCCGCCGCCGCAGCGGTTCGTACTGAATCATCAAACGGGAAGAATCCATCACTAGCCAGGATACCCCCTTTCGCTTTTTCTCCGGCTTGTTCCAGGGAAATTTTAACAGAACCCACGCGATTCATTTGACCCGCACCTACTCCTAATGTTGTGCGATCGCGCGTCACCACAATCGCATTAGACTTAACGTGTTTGCACACCTTCCAAGCAAACAATAATTCCTCCAATTCATCAGGTGTTGGTTGTTTTTGAGTCACCACTTGCCAGTTATCCGGGGTATCTACTGTATTATCAGGAACTTGCACTAAAAAACCACCAGCAATAACGTTTATCATTTGCTGAGGACCCGTTTGCAAGTCGGGTAATAGCAAAATGCGTACTTTCGACTTAGCGGATAGAATTTTTCTGGCTTCCTGATCGCACTCGGGTGCAACAACACATTCTAAAAAGGTTTGGGTTAATGCTGTGGCTGTGGAAATATCGATAGGATGGTTCAGTGCTACAATGCCACCGAAGGCTGAAATGGGATCAGCATGAAAGGCTTTTTCGTAAGCTTCAAATAGTGTGTTTCCTAACGCTACGCCACAGGGATTGGTATGCTTGATAATGACGGCGGCTGGATTATCGCTAAACTCAGTAATAATCCGTCGCGCGGCTTCTAAATCGACTAGGTTATTGTAGCTGAGTTCTTTGCCTTGAAGTTTTGTTGCGGCTGTCCAACCTGTGGGAACTAATCCGGTTTGATACCAGGCGGCGGGTTGATGGGGGTTCTCGCCGTAGCGTAGGGATTGCAGTTGTTGTCCGGATATGGCAACGTCTGTGGCAACGGATGGGGTAACGGATGTAGCGGAT
>DNGI01000134.1:11923-17116 GCA_003486645.1 Cyanobacteria bacterium UBA11370
CGGATGGGGTATCGGATGGGGTAGCGGATTTGGTAGCGGATGTAGCGGATGGGGTAGTGGATGGTTGAGGGGGGGTTGGGTTGGATAGGTAGGTTGCGATCGCTTGGTCGTAGGTGGCGGTGTGGGAAAAGGCTTGAATGGCACAAGCTTGACGGAATTCCAGGGTTGGTTGATTCGGGTTTTGGCGCAGTTGTTCGCAGTAGGTGTTATATTGGTTGGGATTGCACAAAACGGTTAGGTGAGTGTAGTTCTTGGCGGATGCTCTCAGCATGGCTGGTCCACCGATATCGATTTGTTCAATAGCCTGTGGTAAGGTGACATCGGGTCGAGCGATGGTCTGTTCAAAAGGATACAGATTCACAACCACTAAATCAATCGGACGAATGGAGTTTGCTTGCATTTCTGCGATATCTTGCTCTACGTCTCGCCGTCCTAGAATACCACCATGAACGCGGGGATGGAGGGTTTTAACTCTACCTCCTAAAATTTCCGGAAACCCTGTATAGTCTGATACCTTAGTTACGGGTAATCCAGCACCTTGTAGAGTGGCAGCGGTTCCCCCACTGCTGATTAAATCAAATTCAAATTCTTCGACAAGCTGACGGGCAAAGTCAATTAGCCCAGTTTTATCGGATACACTCAGTAGTGCTAAACGTGCCATAAGTTTGTTCCTCTCCTGCGATCGCACCTTATAAGGAGCATACCTGAAAACCCCGCGTCTTCAGCCCTGATTAGGTTGATCTTCAGCGTTTTTGCGTTCATCATTAAAAATCCAAAATCCAAAATCCAAAATCCAAAATCCAATGGCTTGTGTATTAGCAATTGAAACCAGTTGTGATGAAACAGCAGTGGCGGTAGTGCGCGATCGCACCTGCTTGAGTAATATCGTTGCTTCTCAAATTGCTGTCCATCGCCAGTATGGGGGTGTTGTGCCCGAAGTCGCGTCTCGTTCTCATGTGGAAACGATTAATGAGGCGATCGCTCAATCCCTAATTGAAGCGCAACTGGATTGGCAGGCGATTGATGGAGTCGCCGCCACCTGTGCCCCAGGTTTGGTGGGTTCTTTGTTAGTGGGTTTAACTGCTGCTAAAACTCTTGCTGTTGTTAAGCAAAAACCCTTTTTAGGGGTTCATCATCTGGAAGGTCATATTTACGCTAGCTATTTGATTGAGCCAGAATTACAGCCGCCGTTTTTATGCTTGCTGGTTTCGGGTGGTCACACTAGCTTGATTTATGTAAAAAACTGTGGTATCTATGAGATAATAGGGGCAACTCGTGACGATGCGGCTGGTGAAGCCTTTGATAAGGTCGCACGGTTGTTGAAATTAAGTTATCCGGGTGGGCCAGTCATTGATCGGTTAGCGAAAGACGGAAATCCTCAAGCATACCCATTACCTGAAGGCAAAGTTTCTGTTCCCAGTGGCGGTTATCATCCCTACGATTCCAGTTTTAGCGGATTGAAAACAGCGGTGTTGCGTCTAGTGCAAACCTTGGAGCAAGATAGTGTTGAACTTCCCGTCAAGGATATTGCCGCTAGCTTCCAGGAAACGGTGGCGCGATCGCTGACTAAACGTGCTGTGACTTGTGCCCTCGATTATGGATTGAATACCATCGCGGTTGGGGGTGGGGTAGCGGCGAATAGTGGATTGAGACAGCAGCTGCAAGCAGCCGCAGCTAAACACAATTTGCGAGTCCTATTTCCTCCTCTCAAATATTGTACCGATAATGCGGCGATGATTGGTTGTGCAGCGGCAGACCATCTTAATCGAGGGCATACTTCCCCGTTAACGTTGGGAGTTCAGTCGCGCTTGCCCATTACTGACGTGATGCAGCTTTACACCTATGATTGTAGATTAAAAAGCGAGAAATGATTGCACCTCATGAGTATGAGAACTGCTATAAATAACTAACAACAAACAACTAAACAACCACTATGAACAATCTAGGCAAGAAAAGATTAGAAGCAATTTGGGCGATCGCAAGTTATGCGATTGGTGGAAGTACGCTAGCAGCAACTCCAACCCCTGGTGGAGAAGTTCCCAAACAGATTGTACTGACCGCTTCGGATATTCTGATGTACTCGAAAATCTGGAAGATTTATTTTGAAGAAGATTTATCCAACAAAGAAGTTCTGGAAATGTTGAAAGAACTAGGCTTAATCGCAGTAGCAGCAGCGGGAACGGCTTATATTGTTGCTCAAAGCAGTACCTTAATAGTGCGTGAAATTAAAAACTGGATTGGTCCAGTCGGATGGGGGATGGTAGCGATTATTACTGGATCACTAACAGGTATATTTGGTACAGCATGGGCAATCTATTGCGATCGCCGTTATGCTGAACTCGATTCTGATACGGCTGGCTAATATCAAGTTATTTATATAAAGTTTTGTTTTAAAATTTTCCATTTTCTACTAAATATGATCAAAAAGAATATCTTCATCAAAAACTACGAATAATTAACGGAGTTCAGCAATACTATGGCATACACTCCTAAATATTTTAGAGGATGGCACAACATCCAATTTCCAACAAGTAGTCAAGATAACGAGCCTAAATACGATCCCAAAATAGCTTGGTGGCTAGCCCAATGTTCCCAACTCAGCTATGAAAATAAAATTACCGTTGCGACAGAACTTCGGGCGGCTAATTTTACTCACGTTGTCTTTTTTGATAATGAAGGAACCCAGGCTTTTCTGGCTGTACATCCCGGTGTATCAGGAGGAGAAAAATTTGCCGTTCTTGCCTTTCGAGGGACAGAACAAGATTCAATAGATATCTTAACAGATATCAACTTTGTTACACGATTATTTCCCGATGAAAATCTTGTAGAAGAACCAACCCAAGAGCCAGAAGCGTTGCAAAAAGAGTCTAATAAAAATAAAAAAGATGAAGACAATAAAAAATTATATGCTCATGGCGGTTTCTTAAAAGGTGTTCTCAATGTTTGGGGTTGTGCTTTACGGCAGGAAATAAAAGATATTTATCCTAATGTTAGTTCTGATTGGAAAGGCGCTCCAGGTTTAAGTAATGCCATTTGTGAGCTAGGGTTAGATACTCCCCTGTACTTTACGGGTCATAGTTTGGGTGGTGCATTAGCCACCTTAGCCGCTTATAAAGCCCTAGTCTATAAATCGAATGTAAAAATTAATGCACTTTATACATTTGGTTCACCGAGAACAGCTCAACGTCCTCTTGCTAAAGCGATTAATAAAGAACTTTCAGGAAAACTTTATCGAGTTGTTAATTATATCGATGTAGTACCCCGACTTCCTCCCAGAATTCCTGTGATTCTGGCTTTCCGTCATATTGAAAAACTCATTTATTTCAATAAAAATCGGGAACCGCAAGAATTATCACAACCTGGTATTTTATTAAGTGATGTTAGTGTTCTGCTCTTAGCGATTTTAGAGGTAGCGTTGTCTTGGCTGTCTTTTAAAAAGTATGTTCCTCAAACTATTCAGAAACATATGATTACTGAATACATCAAAGATATAGAACATGAAATTGGGTTAAAAGGTACAAATTAAGTTCAGTCATTTTTGGATTCAGAGCAACTGGGTACTGCGATATAACAAAAAAGTAACTCTGTGAAATCAACAGATGGCGATCGCCTGGACAACGGAAGAAATTTTAGCCTTAGCACCGGATGCCAATTCTGCCAAGAATGGTCAAGCTTTGGCAACTTCACGCAAATGGCAGGGACTGGGAACCAACGAGGAAGTCGTTTGGGGTGAGTGTCAAGGAAGTGGTAGCAAGCCTTATCAAACTCAGATTGATTTGATAGAAACTGCCTTTAAATGTAGCTGTCCTAGCCGCAAATTCCCGTGTAAACATGGGCTAGCTCTATTATTATTGTTAGTTAATCAGTCGGATACTTTTACTCAAAATCAAACTCCTGCTTGGGTAACGGATTGGATTAACTCCCGCCGTCAAAAACAGGCGAAGAAGGCAGAATCGGGCAAAGTTGTTGATCCGGTTGCTCAAGCAAAACGTGCGGCAAAACGAGAGGCAAATGTTACGGCTGGGGTGCAAGAATTAGACTATTGGTTGCGGGATTTAGTGCGTCAGGGAGTAGCAATATTACCCGGAAAAGATTATAGTTTTTGGGATACAATCGCCGCTAGAATGGTTGATGCTCAAGCACGTTTGTTAGCGCGTCAATTACGGCAGATGAGCAGCATTCCCCACACGGGTTTTAGTTGGCAAGAACGTTTATTGGTACGGTTGGGGCGTTTGCATTTGTTGATTGAAGGGTTCAAACGTTTAGAAACTCTCGCTTTTCCTACCCAAGCTGATATTTTAACTCGCATTGATTGGGAGTTTGATAAACAGCTATCCGGTGAAATGAACGTGCGAGATCGCTGGCTAATTCTCGGACAGCATATTGAAGAAATTGATGGAGAAAAGGATTTGCTTGAACAACGCACGTGGTTGTGGGGAAGTGAAAGCAAGCAAGCTGCCTTAATTTTAAATTCTACTCACATCAGCCAACCCCCTGACCAAAGCCTTGTACCAGGTACAAGTTTGGATGCAGAGTTAGTTTTCTATCCTAGTGCTTATCCGTTACGAGCATTTATTAAAGTACGCCATACCCCACCTACGCCTTTCTATGAAATGCCTGGAGACGAAAGAATTATTACTGCCTTTACTAAATACACAAAAGCCTTAGCATGCCAACCCTGGCTCGAACAATTTCCCCTAATACTAAAAGCAGTTATTCCTCAGCGTTACAACAATAGCTGGGTATTGTGTGATTCAACTCATCATTTATTACCCCTCAGTCCCAATTTTACCCAAGGCTGGCAGTTATTAGCTCTTAGTGGTGGACATCCTTTAGCAGTATTTGGAGAATGGAATGGTAGGGATTTTCTCCCTTTAAGTTCCCTCACTCAAACTCAATTTATTTGCTTCTAGTAATTGCTAAATTTCCGCTCGCTTTTGTTGGAGTAAGTAGGCGATCGCTTTCATCATTCTCCAACCCTAAATAGGGCTTGCTGAATAAGTTTTTTGGTGAGGTTTCAAAAAGGCAGGGGGGCAGGGGGCAGGGGGAAAATCCGAGATCATTTTTTGGCTCAGTTTCCTAAAAGTGCAAGGATTTTGAGCTAGGGTAGTTCAGAATCCGGCACTTTTTTGAACTCAAAAAAGCCTGAAACCCTTATTTGTTAATGCTTTCGCTGTTATTCAGCAAGCCCTA
>DNGI01000446.1 GCA_003486645.1 Cyanobacteria bacterium UBA11370
CCGTTACCCCATCCGTTGCCACTCCTTGAACCACCAAAACTGAACAGGGAGCATAATGAATGACATAGTTACTCACACTCCCTAACCAAATTTCTGATAAACCTTTGTGACCTCTACGACCAATCACAATTAAATCCGCCTCCCAGTTACAGGCTAGATTACAAATTTGAGACCCTAAATCCCCAATTTGACAATTAAATTCAGCAGAAATCCCTTTGGATTTAGCTTGCTGACAGTAGACTTGTAGCCAGTCTCGGATTTTGTCCATCTCATCTTGAAGATGCTTCGGTCGGAGTCCTAAGATATTTCCATACATATCTATGCCTGCAACTGTTCCCATGAATGGACCAGCTTCTCCCTCAACATCCCAGCTTAGACAGTGAGATAACATCAGTTGGCTGTTTTGGTCTTGAGCGATCTCTAAGGCTTGGGTAAAAACTTCTGGCGCTTGAGATGAGCGATCAATAGCCACCAGAATTTTTCTGAAGACCATGATTTTTTTTGGGTTGAAATTGAATCTACTTTCAGCATAAGCTGCTCTTGCATCTAAATTGCATATTCAGTTAAAAACAAACGGTTCACCCCTCTCCCTCTTCCTCCTATCTCTCGGTGTGTCTCCACAAGCCTTTAAAAGCACAGGCAGCTTAGACTGGCTATAGATTAGGATATTGCCAACGGAGGAGCAAAACGATGTCGATGTTCAAGAAACTATTAGCCAGTGTTGGAATTGGCGCAGCAACGGTAGATACGCGTCTCTACAATGATGCCCTCATTCCTGGGGAGATGCTGAATGGAGAAGTCCATATTACTGGTGGGGATACCTCTCAGGATATTGAGGATATTTACTTAAAAGTCGTGACTGAATATAAGCGGGAAACGGATGAGACTACAGTGATAGAGGAGTGTATATTAGTAAAATATTGCCTCTCTGAACCCTTCAGCTTGTACCCCAAAGAGGCGAAAGTTATTCCCTTTTCCCTTCAACTCCCCTATGAAACGCCACTCACGGTAGGACATCAACCCGTTTATGTGCGTACTGGTTTGGATATTTCACTGGCGATTGATCCGAAAGATAAAGACTATATTGAGGTACACCCACACCCCTTAATGCAGTTAGTGTTAGAGGGTTTAGAAAGCCTAGGATTTCAACTCCATAAAGTCGATACCGAGTACAATCCTCATTTAGGAGGACGATATCCATTTATCCAAGAATTTGAGTTTAAGCCTATTGGTAAATACCAGGGTTATTTAGATGAATTAGAAGTCATTTTTGCTCTTAATTCCGATGATTTGGACGTTTTGATTGAAATAGACAGACGGGCGCGTGGTTTTGGTGGTTTTCTAGCAGAAGCCTTTGATATGGATGAACGATATGTTCGCTGTCGGGTGACATCCGTTGACTTAAATTACCCCCAAGATGTTGAAGCGATGCTTGATAATCTAATTCAAAGTCGTATCTAGCATTTCCATTCCGATGTGAAAACCTCCTTTTTACAACCAAAAGTAGAAACGCTGCAATGCAACGTCTCTACTGTTGGATCAAAACCTTTATATCATGTCCAGCTAATTACCTCTAAAATAAGATTTCTCCCCTCTCCCCCTCTCCCCCTCAATCTTTTTTAAGGTCATTCAACCGGACATAATATTAATCCTCTCCCTCACCAATATCTCGCTTTAGCGGACGCTTGTAAGTAAAGGTAAAAGTATCTCCACTCTGCATCACCCGCTGTATCTCCTCATACATCGAATAACTACCTACTCCACTCATACTTGCCCAACCCCGTGCCCTAGTTAAGGCGACAAATACCTGATTACGAAGACTCACATCACTCTCTTTTCTAGCAACATTATCCAAACCTACAACATACACTACATCCGCTTCATTTCCTTTAGCACGGGGAACGCGAGATACCGTTACGCCTCCCTCCATCCAAAACCGATCTGGGACATAATTTGGATATTCTGGTTTCAATTCATTCAACTCCAATGCCGTAGGAATATAGATATCAATCCCTTGCTCGATCAAGAAACCAGCGACATGATTTTCTAATTCTATTGCCTCATAGGTTGAGCCTAAAACAATAACCAAAATATCACGACTAGGCTTCAAATCATCGTGACTTATATTATGCCAAATTTTGTCAACTAAAGCACTCATTTCTTCCTGGCGAGAATCATAAGTTTCAAACTCCAATACAGGTTGACCCCAAAGATTAGGAACGGGATTAGGTGAGTTTTCAAGCGGGCGATGTAACGTAATTTGTTGACCCGGTATAAATTTCCCCTTGACTTCATAACCAATCCTTTCCCAATCTACCTTTCGAGTAATTCCTGTTAGCATACCTTCCGGACGTAGCAATCCCATCCCAATAGCATGAGCCGCTGTTAGAATTGAACCAGGAGTGCGATAACATCGCAGCATAACTTCAGATTTTTTAATTCCCCCATTATATTGCGTTCCCTGAGATAAAAGTCCACTCAATTTTTCACCAAACAATTCCTTAGTTGTCGGGATTTTTAACGTATCCAAGCTTTGAGCTTCATCATAAGCCCAGACTAAGCGTCGTTGTTCGGGCTGTTCAGGATTAGCAGGTCGTAACGATTGATAAGCCACCCAATAAATCGCCTGTTTGTCCTGATATTTGAACGCATCCTCAGAGACTAAATCCTGCCCTTCATCTATCAAAATTGCATCAAAAATTGGCTCAATTTTAATCTCTTCCACTAGCCGTTTACAGACTTCTGCTAATCCCCGGTTGGGTTGTTTTTGTAATGTGTCTCGTACTCCTTTGGGCGTGATCCCATTCGCTTGGCAAATTGTGCCATATAAACCCGGCTGCTCTTTAGCACCCCAAGCATGAAGAACTCGCAATTTATCATTCGTTTTTGGATCATACTGAACATCGCCATTACTAAAACGGCGCAGCCACCGATCTACTAATCCAATGATTAAATCGTAGAGCGTGCGACTGAAAAATACTAAAGCAATATCCCAATCGGGATGTTTTAAGTGCATATGAGCGGCTTTTTGACACAGCAACACGGTTTTACCCGATCCTGCAATCCCCCGTAGCCGCTGAAAACCTGGTGCAATTTCTTTGCCAATATGTTCCTGCTGCAAATCTAATTCATAAAGATGTTCAGCACAAATGGCTACGATACTACCACGGTTTTTATCGTTAGTAGAAAGCGTAGGACGAGGAGGTTTAGAGAGAACAGAAGCGCCAGTAATAACCGCTAACAATAATTTCGATTGTTCATCCTCTAAATATTCCCCTGGAACCACAGGCGCAGCGTTTTGAATTCTTTCTAGGAAGTTAACCTTACCCATTTGATCTTGAAAAATAATGGGAGGACAACTGGGAAGTTGATCAAAACCTCTCTGTTGCCATTGTTCGGCTGTAATTAAAGGAAGCGCAACCAAGACTCGTCCCGTAACTTTACGCCAAATGGCAGGTTCCCGATCGCAGTATGATATTAACGCTCTTAATTGACGCTCGGCTTGTTGATAAGGATTAGCCTCCGTCGTGTAAAAATTTTGGAATTGCCACAGATGACCGTTAACTTCTACAATTTGGTCAATTGTGACCGATTTTACCTCAATGACAATTAAACCCAATTCTCGATCAACAATGAGAATATCGGGTTCTTTACGCATCTCTCCCACCCTGGAGAAAATCGGATACCGCCAGTAGCCAATACAATCACGTTCAGCAAACGTGTTCCTGGTAGCATCCCAAACCTTCTGTTCCCCGCCTTCTCCACTTTCCCCTAGCGGCTCAGTTGTGATAAACTTGCGACCCTGATCGATTTCAATAACAGGCATTCGGGATTGCTTCCTTTGATGAGCTTGACAACATCACTGCGTTCAGCAGTATTAAACGAAGAGTTCCCAGAAAATCTTCTGCGATCGCCAGTGATTCAAAATGAGGAGTGGAGAGTAGGGTAATCGAGCATGGACATAAGGAGCGCTAATCCGGATACAATGCCAAAATAAAAATAAACACTAGTTGTGAAGTTGGATGCTTCATCCCGGCGACGCCGAGATCTTAAATTTTCTTGAACAAATCCAGCTAGCTCGAAATGTAGCTGCTGGTTTGCGCTGCTATCGCTTGCGAACCATGTGCCTGCACTTCGGGCGCTGGTTAGGATTAGAGAAAACCCAACTGCGCCAGCTTGTCTTCTTAAGCTACTGTCATGGCTTAGGCAAAATTGGCATTCCTGACTCCATCCTGCTGAACCCTGGTTCCTTAAGCGAACAGGATTGGGTAAAGATTCGAGAGTATCCAGAAGTCTCAGCACTCATCTGCAAGCAGCTTCCAGTACTCCGGGAATTCGCTCCTTTAGTACGCTCTCATCAAGAACGACTTAATGGTACGGGTTATCCCGATGGGTTACAAGGCGATGAAATCCCTTACATAGTCCAAGTCTTCCAACTTGTGAATATAGCCGATGCAATTATCAGCAAGCGGCTACACCGCACCCGCAACGAGTCTGGAAGCGAACGTCCCTACTGGATGCAAGCCGTTGAAGAAATTAGAAAAGAGATAGAAGCTGGAGTCAGAGATCCGGAGTTATCGGAGAAATTTTTCCAGTTTCTTGAGCTTTTCTACCAAGGTGGTGGTTGAATTGGGGAGTGGGGGAGTGGG
>DNGI01000223.1 GCA_003486645.1 Cyanobacteria bacterium UBA11370
ACCCCTGATGCGTAATTATGGGGTTCCACACCCCCTACACACTCCCTCCTACTCCCCCTTCATTATTGCTGACTATCCCTGATTTGCAATGCATTTTTATTATTACGAAACTTTATTTATTAAAAAATAAAAATATAAACATAAAAACTTGATGAAGCTATCCAGTTTTTAGCAAAAACCCTTGAAGATTGTAGACATAATAGATAGTGGGTTCCACTTGGGTAAAGTACAGTAATTTATCCCTCATTCTGGTTGCTTTGCCTAAGTATATGGCATCCAACTGAAAATCGTTATAGACTTACAACTTTTGCCCGACTCTAAAGTTTCAGGTTTCTGGTTGCCCTATTGGAAACTTAGGTCTAAAAGGAGAAGTCCGGATCATGGCTATGCGAAAATTTGTTCATTTAATCGAGATGCTTGCTGTCAGACTCTCGATCGCCGCTTTAGCAATCTCTATTTTCCCTACCCAAATCCAAGCACAGCCTTACCCTGTGTTACAAGCAAAGATTGGATTCCCACCAGCACCAAACCGGGGGGCACCTGAGAGAACCAGAGGGGCGGGTTCGCGCAAACCGACTTGTGATGGCCTAGAAGTCAAAATCCCTTTGACTCCATTAATGCCGGAGAATAATGTGGGAACAACCATTGCTCCCAACCCAACAATTTATGTTTATGTTCCCGAATTCCATAATAAGGAAGCCGAATTTTTGATCATTGATCAAGAAGCAGAAAAAGTCGTTTACCAAACCCGCTTTCCGATTCGTAATACTCCCGGTATTGTTAAAATAACTTTGCCCAACACGGTTGAACTCAAATCTGATAAAAATTACCTGTGGCACTTGGGAATTATCTGCAATCCCAATGACCAAGAAGCGGATGAAGTCATTACAGGATGGATTGAACGCATCTCAATCAGTCCAGAACTAGAGGCAAAGATCGAGCAACTCAAACAACAACCTCTAGAACAAGGAAAACTGTATGCTGAAGCTGGAATTTGGAGCGAATCCCTGACTATTTTAGCTCAGTTACGGGATGTAAATCCAAGAGGATGGGTAGAATTATTAGAGTCGGTTGGGTTAGGAGAAATTGCCCAAAATCCGATTTTTGAGTGCTGCCAGATAAGAGAACCTAGTAGCACGAGGCGAAGTACAGGGATGTACGGATATAGGAATTAAGTTGGACGTTTCTTGTATCATTTTACGGCATTAATGCTACACATACAGATGGTTAATTCTTCATACTTTATGGTTAATTCTTCATTGTGTTATGTGGGCATTATTAAAACATTATCTTTGGGAATGGCGGGGGGTGTGGATAACGGTTCCCAGTATGGCGGGATTCGTTATTCTTTTGCGCTTTGCGGGTTTATTGCAGTCCTCGGAGTGGTCACTTTTTGATCACTATATGCGTTTGCGTCCCCAACTTCCGCCGGATGAAAGAATTGTAATTGTTGGTATTGATGAAGCCGACTTGCGAGAAATTGGACAAGCGATTGTTCCCGATCAGGTTTATGCTGAGTTAATTCAAAAGCTAAAAGCTAGGCAACCGAGAGCAATTGGTTTAGATATTTATCGGGATTTACCTGTACCGCCTGGTCATCAAGAATTAGTTGAAGTGTTTAAATCAACACCTAATTTGGTGGGAATTGAAAAGGTCGTTGGCGATAATAAACGATATGCTGTTGCTCCACCCCCTGTGCTAAAAATGTTGGGACAAGTGGGAGCAAATGATGTGATTACCGATGGCGATCGCAAGGTGCGTCGGGGGTTGTTATCGTTAAGTGATGAAACGGGTGAAACCGTTTATAGTTTAGGGCTGTATTTAGCTTTACTTTTTTTGGAGAAAGAGGGAATTACGGCTCAAGTTGTTGAGGGAACAGATAATTGGTGGCAGATAGGAAAGCAAGTATTTGTTCCGTTTGAAAAAAATGATGGTGGCTATGTACAAGCCTCAGCGGGTGGTTATCAAATTTTGTTGAACTATCGAGGAGCAAGCCGATATTTTGATACGGTTTCAATGACGGATATTTTAAAGGATCGAGTACCCGCAAATTGGGGACGCGATCGCATTATTTTAATTGGCGCGGTTGGTGAGAGTTTTAATGATGTATTTTTTACGCCTTACAGTGGAGATTTGTTTGCGATTCCAGAACCAATGGCTGGGGTAGAAATTCATGCTAATTTTATTAGCCAAATCCTTAGTGCTGCTATGGGTGAGCGTCCTTTAATCCAAACTTGGTCGGAACCTGAAGAATGGCTGTGGATTGTATTTTGGTCTGGGGTGGGGGCTATTTTAACCTGGAAGTGGCGATATGCAGGCGGGGCGCGTATTCTTTCATTGAGTCGGCTGGTTGCACCAATTTTGGCGGTAGGAGTTTTGTTTGGGAGTACCTATACCGCGTTTGTTTGGGGTTGGTGGCTACCTGTAATTCCTCCATTATTAGGATTAGTCGGTTCTAGTGTAGGAATTATCGCTTATGTTGCTTATACGGCTGGCTTAATTCGCAAGACATTTGGGCGTTATTTAACCGATGAAGTTGTTAGTAAGTTGCTGGAAAGTCCTGAAGGATTAAAACTGGGTGGTCAGCGGCAAAAAATTACTATTCTTGCCTCTGATTTAAGAGGATTTACGGCATTATCCGAACGGTTATCCCCTGAAGAAGTGGTCACTATTTTGAATATTTATTTGAAATCGATGTTAGAGGTGATTACTCAGTATCAGGGAACTATTAATAAGTTTCTGGGGGATGGGATTGTGGTGCTTTTTGGGGTTCCTACTGTCAGAGAAGATGATGCTCAACGAGCAATTGCTTGTGCGGTGGCGATGCAGTTAGCAATGCCTAGAGTTAATGCAACATTGCAGGAGTTAAACTTTCCTGCTTTAGAAATGGGGATTGGCATCAATACAGGGGAATGTGTGGTGGGAAATATTGGCTCAGAAATACACACTGAATATACAGTAATTGGAAGTGAAATGAATCTCACATTTCGCATTGAAACTTATACTACTGGTAGTCAACTTTTAACGTCCGGAGCGACTTTAGAAGCCGCCGATCCGTCTATCTTGAGAATTATCGCTGCTAAACAAGTCAAACCCAAGGGGGTTAAAGGACAAATTACAATCTATGAAGTTGGGGGAATTGGTGGGAAATATAACCTTTTTCTTCCCAAAGAAGAGGAGATATTTTTACCGCTTTCCGCAGAAATTCCCCTACTATATCTTGCTGTGGAGGACAAGCACGTCGGTGATACAATATTTAAAGGCAGCTTAGTCAAGCTTTCAGCTAAAGGAGCCGAAGTACGAGCTGAAAAGACGAGCGAAGACTCAATCCCATTACCTCTAAGTAATATCAAGCTCAACTTATTAAAAGTTGGCCAGAAAGCCGAAATCAGCGAAGACATCTACGCTAAAGTTCTCGACAATTCTGCATCTAGCCGAAGTTTTTACATTCATTTTACCTCTAAACCTCCGACTGTTGCTGTACAACTTGAGAGGCTTTATAACTCTCTTAGGGGATAGTTGTTGGTTGGTTATTAGTTGTTAGTTGCTGGTTAAAAGCATCTCATTCAACTGCAAACCTCTATAGTTCATCACTAAAAAAGTATGAAGTTGCGCTTCTTAATACCCGTTTGTTCAGTTGTGTTTTCCTTGGGAACTATTTCCCATTCCTTAGCACAGTTAGTACCTGATCGCACATTAGGAACAGAAAATTCAAGGGTTACGTCAATTGACGAGTTTATTGATCGTATAGATGGTGGTGCAGCGCGTGGGGTTAATTTATTTCATTCTTTTTTAGAATTTAATATAGGTGAAGGGAGAGGAGTTTATTTTAGTAATCCGACTGGGATTGAGAATATTTTAACTCGTGTTACAGGAAATAATATTTCAAATATTTTTGGAAAGTTGGGGGTATTAGGTGAGGCTAATTTATGGTTGATTAATCCCAATGGTATTAATTTTGGTGCGAATGCTTCTCTGGATATTCGAGGATCATTTGTGGCGACTACGGCTGATGGAATCCGGTTGGGTGAAAATGGAATATTTAGTGCTATTGATCCTCAACGTAGTAATTTACTTTCGGTACAACCCGGCGTTTTATTTAATCATGCTCTCGCTGCTCATACAGCCAAAATTACTAATGAAGGAAATTTATTAGTTGAAGATAATCTGACTTTAGTTGCCGGAAATCTGGATTTACAAGGTCAGCTCATTGCTGGACAAAATTTAACGTTTCAAGCTGATAAAACAATACGAATACGAGATAGTATTGCCAGTCCTTTTATTGCACAAGCAGGGAATGATCTACTGGTGCAAGGAAATCAAGTTGTTGACATTTTTACGCTGAATCATCCAAATAGCGGCTTGTTTTCTGGACAGGATATGGTGCTGCGTTCTGCTAATCGTGTACTCGGAGATGCTCACTATAGTAGTGGAGGTCACTTTCGGATAGAAAATTTGGATGGAAGTTTAGGGGGGTTATTAAGTCCTAATGATCCAGTAATTCGTGCCTCTGGTGATGTATTTCTTCTCTTCTATGAGGGAGCTTCTCTACATATTTTTGCTGGTGGTAAAGTGGAGATTCCAGAATATATTTGGATTCAAGGATCTGATCCAATTAACGGTATTGTAGAAACAGTAACTCTTTCGGATGGATCTTCAATATTAATTGATGGAACGAGTGAACCTACCCTCGATATTCGCGCCGGAACAACGGCTGTTGGTAGTCCATTAACAGAACCACCCGGAACACCAACCAGTGCAGATATTCGGATTGGTGATATTTATTTCTTTGATATCAATGGTAATCCTTCACCTGGAAAAGTATTGCTGACAAATCAGTATAATCCTAATTTAAATTTACCGGGTGGAGCAATTCAAGTTGGAGCAATTATAAATTATAATGATTTGGGCGATGGTGGTGATGTCAATCTCATTGCCAAAGGACAGATTACTACGGCTGATATTAATACCTTTACCAATCAGGGAGGAAATGCCGGACAAATTAATCTTACCAGTATTGATGGAGCAATTAATATTACCGCTGGAATTTTAGACGCTTCTACAGGTTTTTTTGCTGAGACTGGAGGTAACATTACTCTGAAAGCGAAGGGTGACATTACTGCCTACAAGATTCGGTCGGATGGGGGTTTATTTGGAGGTAGCGGTCACATTGTTATTACCAGTGAGTCTGGGATAGTTTCAATTACTGATGGTTTGATCCTGAATTCAACTTATGGAACAAGCCGAGGTGGAGATATTAAAATTACAGGTCAGTCTATTTTTTTTAATAACACGATATTGGATGCTAGCACTTTTGGAGCGGCAGATGCAGGCAGCATAATTCTTAATGCTAACCATACTTTATTTGTGGATGGAGACAGTTTGATCTCCAGTTTGGTCCGACCCGATGGAGTTGGTAATAGCGGTGGTATTAGTATCAATGCAGGGTCACTTTTTGTTACTAATTTATCTGAACTCAATTCCAGTGTCACGCTTGATGGACAAGGTAGAGCAGGTGATGTAATTATCAATGTTCGTGATGCTACTGTTTTTGATGGTGGTTTTATCCGTTCTCGACTAGAAGAAGGAGGAGTAGGTCGCGGAGGCGATATTTTAATTAATACTGGATCTTTATTGCTAACAGGTATTCCTGAAGATATTGCTAATGCTAATGTTGGTCAATTTGTGAGTGCTGGTTTTGGAGAAGGAGATGCAGGTAATGTAATTATTAATGCCCGCGATAGTGTCACGTTAGATGGTCGAGGGAGCGATATCTGGAGTCTTTTGGGAGCAGGAAATGATTTAGATCGTCAAGCTGGCAATATTACCATTAATACTGGATCATTTTTAATCAGAAATGGCGCTCGAATAGTTGCAACTAATGAATCCAATGCTAACGATTTAGGGAAGGGTTATGCTGGCGATATTACGATTAATGCTGACTCCGTTTTAATGAATAATGGCAGCGGAATCAATGCAGGTTCTTTTAGTCCAGGAACAACAGGAACTATCATTATTAATACCGAATCTCTATCGATGAGTCGTAGTGTGATCACAAATCGGCAAATCAATAATGCGGAGGGACAAGGCGGTGATATTATTATTAATACGGGTGCTTTTTCGGCTAGCGATCGCTCGGAAATAAGTTCTCAAATCGAAACAGTAAGAGTGACCAATGCTATTGCTGGAGACATTATAATTCGAGCTACAGATTCAGTTTTATTTGATAATAGTGATGGATTGACTTCAATCATAGAAACAGCAGGAGGCAAAGCAGGTAATATTGAAATTAGTGTTACGAATGGCTCTCTATCATTAAGTAATAACGCTCGACTCTTATCTACTACAGCAGGACAGGGAACAGCAGGAAATATCTTTGTTCAGCAAGCTGAGTCAGTTACTGTAGATAATTCAACCATTTCTACCGCAGTAAAAAAAGGTGCTGTTGTTCCGTTAAATGCAGGAGATAATGTTGGTAACATTGCGATCAATACAGGAAGTATTCAAATCAGCAATAATGGAAAAATTCTTGCCAGTACAGCAGGACAAGGTGATGCAGGTGACGTAACTATTACGGCTAGGAATAGGGTTTCTGTAGAGAATAGTTCAGTTTCTAGTGCTGTAGAATCATCGGGAATTGGAAATGGAGGTAATGTTAATATTAATGGACGCTCAATCACCCTAATAAATAGTGCTTCCTTATCAGCGAGTACCCATGGAGAAGGAGATGCAGGGAGTGTCAATATTAAGGCTCA
>DNGI01000295.1 GCA_003486645.1 Cyanobacteria bacterium UBA11370
TGTATTAACCGGATTTGGTATCAACCCAGGAAATGGAGGGGGTTAAAAAGATGTCATTCAAAGACAAGAAGCTCAAGAAAAAAAACTTTGCTAGCTTTTCTTATAAAGAAGCCTTCAAACAACTGAATTTAACTGAATTATTACCTTGGCAAATTGAAGTTAAACCCATTGAACCTAGTCCCTTCTTCCACGAACGCATGGAACGACTCCAATGCTTTGACTTACTTCATTAGGTTTTTCAGCTATGCGAACAAAACTTGAATGAATACTAAAGCCACGGCGCTTTCAGGTTCATTTATTGTAAAGTAGTAGCAAAGGATGCCTGCTTTAATTAAAAATCCGTGAATACAACCATTCTTTCATCTACATTCGGGTTAACGCTGCTGTTGGCAGTTGGTTTATTTTTCTTTATCCGCGCCTCGGTTAAAGACCGAACCGAACAAGTTAAACTGATTACCCAAGAACCTGAAGAATCCCTAGTACAACAGCTACACCACTATTTTGCTCAGAGAGCTTATCGTCTAGCTGCTGTCGATGCTACTACCGGACAAGTCACATTCCAAGGATTTGTACGACCAAGTTGGTTTCTCGCTATCTTTCTAACCCTTCTTGCTGGTTGCGGTATCCTCTGTTTATCGCTAGTTCTCTCCGTGTTGTACCCTCCCTTGACTAAGGTTTTTCTAGCATTAGTTCTCCTAGCACCTGCTGCTGGTCTATTTTATTGGAAAGGAGCAGCACGAAATGAACAGGTTTATCTAAAAGTGGAAACATTACCTAATTCAGAAACAGGGATGCAAAATCTGATTACCGTAACGGCCCATCGGGATGAACTGGCAGAATTACAACAGGCTTTATCACTCAAACCCCTTTCTGAATCCGTAACTCATAGCTAGTTGCTACTCAAAGATAGTAGATAAGGGAGATAAGGGAGATAAGGGAGACAAGGAGGACAAGGGGGACAAGGAGGACAAGGGGGACAGGGGGGACAGGGGGACAAGGGGGACAGGATGTACTACGTATGAACGCAACTTGGTATCAGGAATAGATCCAAATCTGCCGTCATCAATACTAAGCTGTCACGCATTTAATTTGCACATCATCAGCAGCTAAGATGCTTGTCAGCATTAGGTTTTTCCATTTTTCCATTTTTCCATTTTGAATTTTGAATTGCTTACTCCCCACTCCCCATTTTCAACCGTAGGATACTTGATAAATTTTGAATGTTCAATTTTGAATTGTCATCAGTGGTATTTATAAACCAAAACTCATGATTGAAATTGATGGTTCCTACGGAGAAGGTGGTGGACAAGTTTTGCGTACCTCCCTTAGTATCGCAGCTATCACAGGTCAACCTATCCGAATTCAGCATATTCGTGCTAATCGCAGTAAACCAGGACTCGCAGCCCAACATCTTACCTCGGTAAGGGCAGCAGCGGCAATTTGTCAAGCAGAGGTGCGGGGGGATGCGCTGGAATCAACAACACTAGAGTTTATTCCTAGCAGTTCTGCCCAAGCAGGACAATATTTCTTTGATGTCACCGAAGCACGACAAGGGGGTTCTGCTGGTACTGTTAGCTTGATTTTACAAACTATCCTCCTCCCTCTGGCATTAGCAAAAGGTGATTCCTACGTCAGGTTACGAGGGGGAACCCATATTGCCCATAGTCCCCCATTCACCTACATCGAACAAGTTTACTTGCCTATCCTGACCCAATTAGGGTTAAACGCTGAGGTCAAATTAAACGCTTGGGGATGGTATCCACGAGGGGGAGGAGAGGTAGAATTACGTGTAACGGGTGGTAGTACGTTGAGTGGATTAACCTTACTTGAACGGGGAATCTTACAACAGGTGAAAGGTTTAGCCATCGTAACTCAACTTCCCGCCCACATTCCTCAACGCATGGCGATGCGTGCTGAAAATTTATTACACCAAGCTCATCTTAAAGCCTATGTGCAGCCGTTACGAGAACGTGGGATTGGGCCAGGGGCGGGTATTTTTCTTACTACCGAGTATGAACATAGTCGTGCTGGCTTTAGTGCGATCGGGCGTGTCGGATTAGCCTCGGAACACGTTGCTCAAATGGCTTGTGAGGAACTGTTAGATTTTCATAAAATGGGCGCACCTGTAGATGTTCACCTCGCCGATCAATTATTATTACCAACCGCGTTAGCATCAGAAGAAAGTCAGTATCGAGTAGCGGAAATTAGTACGCACCTAACAACAAATGCTTGGGTTATTGAAACATTTGGGTTAGCGAAAATAAAAATAGATGAAGGAGAGAAGAGGGTGGCGATCGCACCAATATCTTGAGAGGGAGAGAGGGAGAGAGGAAGTTCTACCAATTTAACAAGAAACGCCGCAGATGAGTTGATGAAACTCTGACAAAGTACGTCTTCCCCAATCCAAAATCCAAAATCCAAAATCCTACGGTGCTTGCAGCGCAACCAACGTATTCTCCGGTACATAGCTGCGGAAAATTCCCTGCTCCGCTAAAATCAGCACAAGTCGCAGTGGATAATCGGGCTGAATTTGTAAATCAACCCACGGTACAGCTACCTCCAAACACTGATCGAGTGCAATTTGGGCACGACTGGCTCTAGAATGCCACTGATAATGATCTCCTGCCTCTTGAAACCAAAAGGATTGAGTTAATAAGTTAATTGCTAGATGATGATGGAATAAGTAATTTAGCGGTGCTTGATCCGGTAGTTCAGCTAATGGTGCAGGACTATTGTGCATAATTCGGTCAGGATAAAACCATAGCAGATGCAATTCAGATGCACTATTTTTACCCACTTGCATCCCTGCCTGGAAGTCTAGCCGTAAGTAGAAATTAAGGTGATCCACACCATACCACAACCGCTGAATCGCACTACTCTGGTGCATTGTACCCCGTGCGCCTCCGACATCAATTCGACCCGCCCGATCCCAATCCTGCTCATCTCCTAAACCATTAATGATAGGATGGATAAAGCCTTGGGGTTGGTGTTCTCGCCGAATATCATGTCGTTCTACAGGTTGCTTAAGACTAGCGGGAATGGGTTCATTTAATGCCCGATAAATACCACACAAATGTTCTCGAAATAATTGGTCAAAAATTGCATCCTGGTTTGAAGAATGTCCTTCCCCAAACCACCAAAACCAATCCGAACCTTCAGCCGCATATAACGCTTCCCATGCTTCTGGGTTATTTTCTTCCGTTGCTTCTGGATGATTGGCTAAAACTTGTCGTGCTTCGGTAAGTAAATCCCAAGCCCGATTTTTCGCTGGATCACCAATCCAAGTCGTAAAGCTACCATCAACCCAGGAACCGCTATGCAACTGACCTGTCGGAATGATAGCCGTTGGCGGAAACTTTTCGATATACTCAGAAACAGTAACTAATTTAATTTCTGGATGGTGGGAAAGCGTTTCATAAAGCGATTCTAAGAACGGAATTCCATCTTTTTCGTAATACTCCCAACAATTCTCTCCATCTAAAGCAATGGTTACTAACCACGGCTGTTTGAGAGATGTACCTTCATCAGTTTGGCGCTGTTTTAAACAACGGGCGATCGCTTCTAAATGCCCGACAAAATCAGCCGCCGCTTGAGTGGGTTTCATTGCCCCATAGGTAAAGCCAATTAAATCCGATAATCGGTGATCTCGAAATACAATGGCTAACTTACCATACGGTGTATCTATCCGATACGGTCGATATAACCATTCCGGTTCCAAGACATTCCCAGCTTCATCGCGGTGGAAAAAGTGCTTCAGCGTCCAACCCAACACCGCCTCATCCGAGCAAATCCACTTAAATCCTGCCTGAGTAATGTAGGGTAAAATTTGAGGACTGACGGACTGTTCTGAAGGCCATAACCCACGAGGTGTTCGTCCAAATCGGTCTTGATACAGATCCCATGCTTTCTTTAAATGGCGGGGAATATCTTCTTCCCAGCGGAAGCGATATTGGGGAAGAGTCATATTAGAAACGGCTACGCGACCTGCATTCGTATCGGCGAGTAGGGGTAAAATTGGGTGGGTATAAGGTGCGATGGTAACTTCCAGTTGACCGTAATCCTGCGTCGGATTATTCCGCAGCACCGGAAAATGCAGGATAACGGTCAACTGGAAGTTACCATC
>DNGI01000337.1:0-383 GCA_003486645.1 Cyanobacteria bacterium UBA11370
CCCCCCATCTCCCACTAATCCAGCACAGCACTCCCAGTCCCTTGGAACATCAGCCAAGACAAGAAAAAATTAGTAATAAAGATAGCCAGCAAAGCCGTAACTACCGCCGTAGTGGTCGATTGACCAACCCCCTTAGCCCCGCCAGTAGTGGTTAATCCCCAACTACAACCAATTACCGCAATTAGCACCCCAAAGCAAGCCGCTTTAAGGGCGGCACTGCACAAATCCCAGACTCCCAGGAAATTACGAGCCGAATCGAGAAATACGGAATAGGGAATATCATACAGACTCTTGGCAATGAGTAGTCCTCCCGTCATACCCAAAATAATACTCAGAATTGTCAACACGGGTACCATCAGGCAGCAAGCAATAACGCGAGGAAT
>DNGI01000337.1:594-1064 GCA_003486645.1 Cyanobacteria bacterium UBA11370
CAGCAAGCAATAACGCGAGGAATTACCAGGTAATCAATGGGGTCAGTTTTGAGCATATAAAGTGCGTCAATTTGCTCCGTGACTTGCATCGTACCAATTTCAGCCGCAAATGCTGAACCGACTCTCCCCGCTATAATCACAGCAGTGAGTACAGGTGCAAGTTCCCGACTCAATGCCAGTGCTAAAACCCCTCCAATGGCTGAAGTAGCCCCAAAGTTAACGAATTCTCGTGTCACCTGAATGGTAAACACAGCACCGATAAAACCTGCCGTGATCATCGCAATACTTAGGGATGCTGGTCCAACTTCTGCCATTTGGTCAAGGGTATTGCGGCGATTGATTTTCCCAGCTAGCAGATGAAGAATTACTTGCCCCCCTAAGAAAACTGCTGCGATCAATCGCTCCAGCCACAATCCTAAGCTAGAAGTAGGAGTCGTTTCACTCATGGTAGTTTGTTGTTGGTTGTTGGT
>DNGI01000337.1:1275-5726 GCA_003486645.1 Cyanobacteria bacterium UBA11370
TTGTTGGTTGTTGGTTGTTAGTTGTAATAGTGCAGATTGCCCAAAAGACGCTCCTGATGCAGAGAAGGGGAGATAGAGAGAGATTTAAAACTTACCTATAACTATCTGTCCATTCCAACAAACAACAGACAACCAACAACAAACAACCAACAACTCCCCTATTTTGTATCATTGGATTCAACCCGGAAGCGTTCTACAGAGGTTAGGAGATCTCGCGCTACACCGACCAGGTTTTGTAAGGCACTCGATACCCGTTGGGCTTCCTGAGAGGTTTCTTGGGCGGTTAACTCAACCGATTGCATAACTTGGGCAACGGCACGAGAGGTTTCCGTTTGTTCCACGGTATCCGCTTTAATTGAACGCACCAGGGCATCAATACGATTGGACACTTGGATGATATCTTCGAGCGATCGCTTGGCTTGTTCTGCTCGTTTTGTACCATCAATGACTTGCTGGGTGCCTTCTTCCATCGCGGTCATAACGGAGCTGGTTTCACTCTGGATTTGTAGCACAATTTGTTCAATTTCCTTTAGTGCTTTGGCTGCCCGATCCGCAAGCTGTCGCACTTCATCAGCAACGATCGCAAACCCTCGTCCCGCTTCCCCTGCTCTTGCCGCTTCAATACTGGCGTTGAGGGCTAACAAGTTGGTACGGGAGGCGATTTGAGAAATGAGAGCGACAATCTTGGAAATTTCCTGGGAGGATTCCGCTAAACGCTTGACTTTCCGCGTAGTTTCTGCTACAGTTTCCCGAATTTGTAAAATCCCGGCTACCGTCCGTTCCACCGCTTCGCCGCCTTTAAGAGCCGTTGCGGACGCGGAATGTGCGACATCTTCAGCTTCTCGTGCGGCTTCAGCGACCCGTTGAATCGAATCGGTCATCACCTGAACCGAATTCAGGGTGACAGCCAGTTCTTCGGCTTGGCGCAAGGCATCAGAGGACAACGCACGGGCAAAGGATTCACTATCGGTAGAGCCTTTCGTCACCTTCCGTGCCGCATCCTTCACCTGTTGAACGATTTCTCGCAGGTTTTGGATAGTCAGGTTAAAGGAGTCAGCCACTGCACCTAACACGTCAGCCGTTACTTCAGCTTGTACGGTTAAGTCGCCCCGTGCTGCGCCTTCCACATCATCCAGCAAGCGAATCACCTGGCGTTGGAGGTCTTCTTTCGCCTGTTCTTGCTCTTCTGCCTTCCGTTGCGCCTCGGTCATGGTGGTCATAATCACCCGTGCCATTTGGTTGAACCCAGCGGCTAACTGACCAAATTCACCTTCGGAATAGACCGGGACACTAACATTCAAATTGCCTTGAGCAACGGAGTCAAACTGACCTTGTAGATCAGCGGTTGAACGTTGAATCTGCTTGGTGGTGATCCGACCTAAGAACAAGGTCGTGCCGAAACTAGCAGCCCCAGCGATCAAGGTCATGAAACCGCTGGTTTTGTGCAGGTGACTAACGACTTCTGGTTTGTCCTTTGCCGCCGTACTCTGGGCTACGAAGCTAACCACAGCCACCGTTACCATAGAAACTACACCTGCTGCGATCGCCGTAATCCATTGTTTTTGTTGCAGGGAAGCATTTTCAAAGGGAGCAAGCCAACCCTGCTCAACGCTAACCATGGGTTCGCTGTCGGGTTCTTTATTGGTGGGGCTAAATACGGGGATTTGTTCGGTACCCCCACTGAGACTAAATACCTCTTCATCGCTACTTCCTTTGGCATAATCCTGACCCGTGCCTCGGCGAGACGTAAAACTTTCCCTGATTCCTTCAGAGAAGCCAAAGGGGAGAGAATCACCATTATCACTCAACCCAATACTTCCGCCGGTTGTTGGGACAACTCCACTGTTGCTTAGTACATCAAAATCCGGTTCATGTCCACCGTCCGAAGACATATCATCCCGATCGCCGAGTGAGAAATCAGGCAGCGAACCTAAATCGTCCTCAAATACATCAAAGGCATCAAGAAACCCTTCTGTAGTATTTTGATCATCCCCAATTCCTGAAAAACTTTCTGAGTCAGCTTCAGCCACATCATCCATTGTGAAGGCTTCACTGCTAAATGCTTCATCAAAGGTATCAAAATCAAAGTGATCGGGGGAGTTGTAGCCATTTTGATCAAACGTCTGGTCATCCTGACTATAATCGCTAGTACCAAAGGTTTCACTCGGTTCACCTCTCTCCTCGCTCAGGTCATTCAAGTCATCCGTATGAGTTGTAAAGTTAGCCGGAAGCCCTCCTGATCCCATTAAGAAGGTTTCTTCCTCAAAACTGGGGTAGCCTGCGCTGTAGTCATCATCCATCAAGGCATCGTCAAAGGCAGACGTGTCAAGTTCCGAGTCCATATCAAATGCCGATGAAGCAACATCATCCGTTGCTGCGGGATTGAAGAGTTCACCTTGAGGCATCACAAAGGTGGCGGCGGTGTGATCCTGAGTTGGATCAGGGATAAAGTCTTCTAAATCATCTGCCCCTTCAGCAGTCCCAAACAGGCTGCCATCCAGTTCAAAATCACTCGATGGATCATCCCAACTCTCGAACTCACCACTCCCGGCTTCCGAATCGACACCCAGGGCAAACGGATCGCTCTCATCTTCAACCGCTTGACCCATCGTATCCCGATCATTGGCGGAACTTCCGAAGGGATTAGCAAAAGGCATCGCCGAACCCGACGAAAAATCCTCACCCGCCGAATCATCAAAATCGAGGCTTCCCAGGTCAAAACCCTCTAAATCGTCAGTGCTGTCGAAATGAGAGAGAGTTTGAAAGGTAGGGGGGTCACTCAAGTCATCGGTATCGCCAAGATTTGGAGAACTGTCCTCATAATCTTCGCTGGATGCCGCCCAACCTAGGGAGTCTGCCCCATTGGGCACTTGATTGGTGTCTTCTAATCCTTTATTGGCATAATCAATAAAATCGGGTTCAGAACTCAACGTCAGTACCCTCTCATACTGTTGTCGAGCGACATCGTACTGGTGCAGACCATAGCAGTAGATATGACCCCGTAGGAGCAACGCACTTGGATCATCGGGAAAATCCTCAATCAGCCGATCAATAATCTCGGCTGCCTCTTGGTAATTCCCCTGCATATAGGCTTTTTGCGCTTGTCCATAGTCCTGCATATAATCTGTACCTGATGCCATTTGCCTTCTCCCGCTGCTCATTAGTTGTTGTGTGTTAGTTGTTGTTTGTTGTTAGTTATTTGTTATAACCAATCCCAAACAACCAACAACCAATAACGAATTACATTAAGTTCATGCTGCCCATCGTGCCGAGCGTAGAATTGCCACCTGATCGAGAAGTCGTAAAAATTTATTAGACTCTGGGTCTAATAACCACTCACCCCGCAAAAAGGGTGCCATTGCATCTGGAACATTTGTGGGCATCTGTAGCTGATCAACATCCAGCCAGTCCATATCCACAATTCGGTCAACTGCCAACCCTAGCATCGTATCTTGGTCTTCTACAGCAATCACGGGAATTTCCGAGCGGTCTGTATTGACAGGGGTGAGATCCCCTAGAAACTGACCGAGATCAGATACCCAAATCACCCGCCCTCGATAATTTAACGTCCCTAGCAGCAAGGGAGAAGCATTCGGAATGGCAGTGATCTGGTTAGGTGAGGGTTCCAGTACTTCTTTAATGCCCGTAGCAGGTAGGGCAAATTCATTCCCCGAAGGGACATAAAACCGCAAGTGTAACTCACCTTCAGGGCTTTCGAGTTCCTGAAATTCTGCGGCTTGATCGTGGCCAGAGCCAGTTAAAAAGTCAGGATTACCAACCATTCCCCTCAATACCTAGATCCTATCCTCTAAGAAGCTGTTTAACAGTGCCGATCAATTCTGTCGGCTGAAAGGGTTTGGCAATATACGCATCTGCGCCTTGCTTCATCCCCCAATAGCGATCAAATTCCTCCCCTTTTGAAGAACACATGACGACTGGCACATTTTGAGTTTTGGGGTCAGCCTTTAAGCGGCGACAAACCTCATAGCCATTCATGCGAGGCATAACAATATCCAATACCACAACATCAGGACAAGATCGCAGAATATGTTCTAACGCTTCCACTCCATCACTGGCGACAGCGACCGTTAACCCACTGCCTTTGAGGAGGTCTGAGATCATCTGCCGTTGTGCAAGGCTATCTTCTACAACCAGAACTGTACTCATAACTGCCTACCTGACTCACCGATGACCGGGTGAACTCCCACTATGACCCGGAGCTTTATACTTAAACATAAACATAGTAGTGATTAAAGTATCTCTCATGATTGCTTAATCAATTGTTATTGACACGGAGGCTAGAGGTTCGGGATTAGGGTTAGGGGCTAGAAGAATTATCACTCTTGCTTTTTCCACTCTTCCCTTTGATCCCATCTTCTATTGTGCCGCCTGTACTGCTCAAGGATATCGTTTCTGGGGTTGACATCATCACCGCCCTAGAAGGACGGTGA
>DNGI01000161.1:0-2087 GCA_003486645.1 Cyanobacteria bacterium UBA11370
ACCAACAACCAACAACCAATTCTCTAAAAACAGTTTTTTTTGGCGGTGGGACTCCTTCGTTACTTTCGGTAGAACAGCTAGAACGCATTTTAGATACCTTAGAAAAGAATTTGGGTATTGCTGGAGGTGCGGAGATTTCAATGGAAATTGATCCGGGAACATTCAGCAAGGAACAAATTCAAGGATACCGGAAGGCTGGGGTTAATCGAGTTAGCTTGGGAGTTCAGGCGTTTCAGGATGAACTGTTAGCGATTTGTGGGCGATCGCATCAGCTTAAGGATATCTTCGCGGCGATCGAGCTACTGCGCCAAGTAGAGGTTTCCGAATTTAGCCTAGATTTGATTTCAGGATTGCCTCATCAAACTCTACACCACTGGCAAGACTCTTTGGAAACGGCGGTTAATCTTGCTCCTACTCATATATCGTGTTATGACCTAACGGTTGAACCTGTCACCGCTTTTGCACGCCAGTACGTCCCAGGGAAAACGCCTTTACCCACAGAAGATACTACTGCTCAAATGTACCGCCTCACGCGGCAAGTCCTTACGAGTGCAGGGTACGAGCATTATGAGATCTCTAATTATGCCTTACCCGGTCATCAATGCCGCCATAATCGAGTGTATTGGGAAAACCGACCTTTCTACGGGTTTGGTATGGGTGCAGCTAGCTATGTCCAAGGGTGTCGGTTCACTCGTCCCCGCACGAGACGGGAGTATTATGCTTGGGTGCAAGAGTTTATTGCAGCGGGAGGTAGGTTTGATTGTCCAGAACTTTCAGAAACTGATGTTTTATTAGAAACATTGATGTTAGGATTGCGTTTGGTAGAGGGTTTAAATTTGTTGACTTTGAGAGAACAGTTTAGCGAAAATATATTAGAAAAAATTAGGATAACTTTGCAGCCCTACTATCAACAAAAGTTAGTCGAAGTTATAGGAACAGATGGAGAAAGGGTTAATTTAGGAGATATTCAAAAGCTGCCGATGATTGGACAGTTAAGACTCAGTGATCCAGAAGGTTTTTTATTTTCTAATACAATTCTGGCAGATTTGTTTAGTCAGTTCGATGAGGGGTAATATAGCAACCCCAAGGTGGTTAGGATATGCTTAATTGCTGAAACCATTGGTTTTCTTAGCTTCTACCTTCTGCCCACTGTCCACTGTTCTATAGAATTATACCAAATCCGAATCATATACCCCCTTTAATCGCCGTTGCCGGAATCATGTAGAGACGTTGCAATGCAACGTCTCTACCATGCGGTGTAGAAAGGGTTTTATATACCGGATTTGGTATTACCTAAATGTTTACTACAGATATCCCACCAACAAGACATTGCCACTTCGTTAAAGAAGTGATCTCTTGTACAGTTAAGTTATGTAAGATCTTTTTGAGAGAGTCTCTTAACTCATCTACAGCAGATTGCAGGTTTATGAAGTACACCTGACTAATGATTTATAAAAAATGGTGTACCTCAGTTACCTGAAATACGCTGTAATACTTCAAATTGTCTAGCACGAGTTTCCCCCTGCCCCTTACTCCCTGCCCCCTACTCCCCTCATCCCATCTCCTTCAAGACGCTTCAGATGATCGGGCTTCATCTGGAGAAGAAGTAGTGGTTGTGTTTTTTTGTTGCTCCCGTTGCTCCCGTTTTTTGCGATCGGCTTTGATTGCATCCTCAATCACAATCTGAGCCTGAGCCATTTTTTCCAGGTTGCTACGGTATAATTCTAGGTCTTTTTGTAATTTATCTGCGGGCAGATGCAGAACTTGGCCAATTTGGGTAAGGGCTTCGGTAAGCTGTTTTTGGTCTTTAACCAGCTCAGAATCAGCTTGTTCGAGTAAGCTATATAAACCAATGGCAAATAGACGACTGTATTTAAATTTGGGATTATCCGCGATCGCAATAACAGTCGAATGCAAATCCCAGGCACTCTCTACTGGAGTTGGCGAACTGAACCAAGACACTAAATCTTTCCCAGATAAACGCCCTGCCATCATATTAAGCCGTTCCGCATCCTGTTGATACTGCTGTGCGGGGGTTCCGACTGCTTTACAAAGGGCTTCAAAAGTCGAATGCAAATCCCAGGCAC
>DNGI01000161.1:2339-2630 GCA_003486645.1 Cyanobacteria bacterium UBA11370
AGCCTTGCATAAAACGATTAAAGGAAGTCACAACTCCCAAGGCATAAATGGGATCGTAACGAAAATCGACATTCACTGACAGTAAATGCATCTCGACCATCAACTCTTCCACTACCCGGCGGTAAATCGAGTTAATCGGACGGGTGTGACAGTTGTAAAAATCTCGTTTAGTATCCGAGACTGTGCGAACGTTATTCACAAAACAGAATTTAACGGGTGTTTGATCCCATTGTCTCGCTTAAGGACACGTTTGCCAAGGAAAGTCTTTTGGGAGAGGGGGGGAGGGGGAGA
>DNGI01000162.1:0-398 GCA_003486645.1 Cyanobacteria bacterium UBA11370
CCCATCTCCCCCTCTCCCCCTCTCCCCATTCAAAGCCAAAATATTCATTCTTGGTTAGATTCAGAGTAAAATTATAGATTGTGCCATTATTGAATATTCGTCCATGCCCAAACTAAAAACCCGTAGAGCAGCAGCCAAGCGCTTTAGAGCAACTGGTAGCGGCAAAATCTTACGCCGCAAAGCTTACAAAAATCACTTACTCCAACACAAAACCTCAACTCGCAAGCAGCGTCTGTCTAAACTAACTGTAGTGGATGAACGGGATGCTGAAAATGTGCGGCTGATGTTGCCCTATTTGTAGAGAATTTTAATCCTGAATCAAGATAGGGTATCGGATGTAAGGAAAAGCGTTTGATGTGGGGTAAATCATCCCTTGATCTAACAACAAACAACAAACA
>DNGI01000162.1:637-922 GCA_003486645.1 Cyanobacteria bacterium UBA11370
TAACAACAAACAACAAACAATGACTAGAGTAAAACGTGGTAACGTCGCCCGTAAGCGGCGCAAAAAAATTCTTAAACTGGCTAAAGGATTTCGGGGTTCTCACTCGAAACTCTTTCGTACAGCGAATCAACAGGTGATGAAGGCGCTACGTAACGCCTACCGCGATCGCCGCAAGCGCAAGCGGGATTTTCGTCGTCTGTGGATTACTCGGATTAACGCCGCAGTACGTCAACATGGCATGAGCTACAGTCAGCTTATTGGTCAACTCAAAAAAGCAAACATTCA
>DNGI01000162.1:1155-1293 GCA_003486645.1 Cyanobacteria bacterium UBA11370
CAACTCAAAAAAGCAAACATTCAGCTAAACCGCAAGATGTTAGCACAGTTGGCAGTACTCGATCCAGCCAGCTTTAGCAAAGTGGTTGAATTAGCAAGTAAAGCTACAAAATAATGGTGTTGTTGGTTGTTGGTTGTT
>DNGI01000162.1:1509-1708 GCA_003486645.1 Cyanobacteria bacterium UBA11370
TTGTTGGTTGTTGGTTGTTAGTTGTTGGTTGTTGACTGAGCAAATAACCAATAACAAACACAAAACAAGAGTTGTTAGTTGTTAGTTGTTAGTCGTTGGTTGTTGGCTGCACAAAAAACTAATAACAAACACAAAACAAGAGTTGTTAGTTGTGCGTTGAACAAATAACCAATGACAAACGACAAACAACAAACAACAA
>DNGI01000162.1:1947-2403 GCA_003486645.1 Cyanobacteria bacterium UBA11370
ACAACAAACAACAAACACCAAATGACTAAAACCGTTTTTAACTTCAGTTTGGTAATAGGGATGCTGGTGGTAGGATTGATGACATCAGCATCCGTTCAAAGTGCTGAACTAGAGGAGATTGAACGACGGGGAGAGTTAATTGTTGCGGTTAAAGATAATTTACGTCCTTTGGGTTTTCGGGATGCTAATGGTAAGCTGCAAGGATTAGAAATTGATCTAGCAAGACGTTTAGCTGAAGAACTTTTGGGTAATCCGGATGCGGTAGTTTTGCAGCCAGTGACAAACCGCGATCGCTTAACTGTAGTATTAGAGGGTAACGTTGACCTAACAATAGCTAGAGTAACGGCAACGGATTCTCGCTCTCGATTGGTAGATTTGAGTATTCCTTACTATTTGGATGGTACGAGTTTAATCACGAAAGATACCGCGATTACTCAATTGAGCGATTTGACAACG
>DNGI01000162.1:2606-5821 GCA_003486645.1 Cyanobacteria bacterium UBA11370
CGTTGTCAAATCGCTCAATTGAGCGATTTGACAACGAAGACGATAGCAGTACTTGAAGGTTCGAGTACTATTGCAGTGGTGCGCTATGCGTTACCCGGATCGAAACTAGTGGGGGTTGAGTCTTATGAAGAGGCGCGATCGCTATTAGAACATGGAGAAGCGAATGCGTTTGCAGCGGATACGAGTGTGTTAAGTGGCTGGGTACAGGAGTATCCTGAATATCGACTACTCTCAGCACGACTGTCTGGTGAAGCTTTATGTGTGGTGATGCCAAAGGGATTGCAGTATAATCACTTGCGACGGCGGATTAATGAGGCGATCGCACGTTGGCAAACTGAAGGTTGGTTAGCTGAACGCGCTACCGCTTGGGGTTTACCCTAATTAATAGTAACCCATAACCAGCAACCTGTCACCAAACAACCAACAACCAACAACCAACAACCAACAACCAACAACCAACAACCAACAACTATTAAAGCCCTTATAGAGTTAAATGAATATGGATAATTCCCTTCCAACTATTTATCTAGCCATGTTTCTCGTGCTGCTGGGTGGTGCAGCTTTGGTGGTAATTCGTCAAGTCTTCAAAACTCGTAAAGTTGAAAGTACTCTCTCTCGCCTGGAAAGAAAACTTAAAAACGAGCGGGGTACAGTTGAAGAGTATTATGAATTGGGCAGTATTTATGCGGATAAGAAACTCTTTGCTCAAGCCATTATTTTGTTTCAAAAAGCGTTGAAAGCTTCAGATGCTGACGAACAAAACTTAGCTCCTATTTACAATGCGTTGGGCTATACTTATTTTGCTCAAGAACAGTACGATCTTGCTATTCGCCAATATAAAGAAGCCTTAAAACAAGAGCCAACTTATGTCACCGCACTCAATAACTTAGGTCATACTTATGAGCGTAAGAAGTTAACGGCTCAAGCCTTGGAAATGTATGAAGAAGTACTGAAGTATGAACCTAATAATGATACAGCAAAGCGCCGAGCTGAATCCCTCCGTAAGCGGCTGGTGATTTCTACCCCTAAATAAAATATGGATAATCCCTTAGAATAGGGAGTAATAACGTAGCCAGTCACAAAAGCCATGAAACTTTCCATTCTCAAGCAGAAAGTCTATCATGCCTGGGAGTGCCTCAGTACCTACAATTCAGCCCTAGTGCAGTCTGAAAATTTTAAGTCAGATGTGAGATATTATGGTGACTTGCGAAGGAAAAAAACTTGGGAAAAGGCTTTAGTTGCCTTTATAGCCCAAAATATGTTTGATTCCAACCTGGATAATTACAATCTAATCCTTTGGCAGTTTAATTTCACGCCAGATCGATGGGATTATGAGTTCCGTAATCAAATTTTAGAAGAGTTTCTAGCACTTCCTGGAGGATTAGATTGCCTTGTTAACGGCTTGGAGCAAATTTTTCAAAGTAACGACATAGAGGACAAGGAAAAAGCAAGTGGACTTCTTACAAGGGTGGTCAAAAAATCAGGAACAGCTAGAAAATTCTCAGTGGAAATGGTTTCCTTGGTAAAATTTTGATACTAGATATTAAAACTAAGCGTATAAGGGTAGGAAAGGTTAATTATGGGATTTCTGAGTGATTTGTTTGGTTTGAAAACTAAGTATGTTGATGAAGAAACAGATCAGGCTGAACTAGCCGCAGAACAGGAAAAGCGGAAAGCTTTCTTTCTGGAACCCGATGAAGCAAAAACATTGGGTAAAAACAAAAACGAGTCGGTGCGATCGCCGATTCAGAACCCGTCAGTAAACGCTAGTGAACCCCAAGCAGAGAGTCTTAAACCAACTCCTGAAATTGAGCCAGTAACACTTTCTAATCAGGAGGTTAAGGCTACCTCAGACCCTCAAGTAACCATTCAGACGACTCAGGCAAACTCCGAGGTAGATCCAGCTAACTCCAGTATGGATATGTTTCGTAAAATGGCTCGTGAAATTAGAAAGCCTTAATTGTTTACCCTTTTACTTTAAATTGCTTTGAAGTTCCTTAAATTTCTCTCGAATCATCTCAATACGTTTGCGGTTCACTCCCAAATCCGATTGTCCCAGACGTGAAGCGGAACGAACGTCGATGATATTGGCACTTTTGTCAATAAAAAATTCCACATCATCGACAAATCCCATTAATTTACTCGTGAATTCTGCATAGAGGTAATTATCACTTTCTGTAATAATTTGGGTTCTCTCCAGGCTTTGAATGGCGGTTTTGAGATTAGCGATCGCCTGTTGGGGTGTTGAGTTGTAAGTTAAAGGCTCAATCTTATGCAACGCATCTTGACTCTGGCTATTCACACAATTGGGAGTACCAGGACAAGGTGCGAGTTTCCCTGACTCAATACCAATATTCGTAGGTCTTTTTCCGGCAAACATCATTCCTCCTGAAACAGCTAGCGTTACCCCTATTGAAGAGGTAGCAACGAATATTAGGACTATACAGGTAATCAAGACTAATCTTAGAGTCGGTCGTTTTTGAACCTCTAAACTCATACAGTTTTGCGAGTACTTGTTTCAAGTCTTCTATACGAGCTTACCATTGCTCTAGTTCAGGCGATCGCATCACTATCGTATTTATTCGCCTTCCTGTTGTTCTAAAATCGCTTCAATATCCCGTGCAGCGTGGAGAACTCGCACGATTTCAATGTAGTCATCGGATTAACTGAATGCGTTTTTGCTCCCACCAATCATCTGTCACTTCTATCGGTTCGCCACTATCCAAACCTTCCAGTAATAATGCCTCAATTCGTGCAGCTTTGGCTTGTTCTTGGAGAATCAGGTGCAGGATGTATTCCGATACATTGCTGTAACCTCCCTTAGCGACTTGTTGCTCGACAAACGATTGAATGGTCTCAGGAAGCGAAATATTCATCGGGTTCATAACTCTTTTACTGATTTTGGTTGTCTTTAGTCAACTTGTTTAATTTTTAGCTTACTCTTTGTAGCTTGTTGGATGAGGTTATCCTGTCGGGGGCGATCGCATCTCCTCATCCTGCCAAGTGCGTGAAGCGAAGTTATCCGGAAGGGAATTAGACCTCTCCGAAAAAGAATCTCAAACCTTTATCCTGTCTACGTGAAAACCTAATTTCTGGAGAGGTCTATTGCATCTAGCAGTTACAGCAGCAGATTGAGGCGTGGCAAGCGTTGCTGGAGAAGTTGGGAGGGAATGAATGAGCGATCGCACTCATCATACCAAATCCGGTTAATATAC
>DNGI01000019.1:0-236 GCA_003486645.1 Cyanobacteria bacterium UBA11370
GGGCCAATATCTAATCCCATCCAACCATCCGGAATCGAATCAATACTGACAATTTGGCTATTGGCATCAGCCGCAAAATTATCGGCAATGACGACATCGGTAGGCAAGAGTAAAGCAACGCCCTTTTCTTTCGCCTTAGCTTCCAACGTTTTCGCCAATTCCAGCTTATCTTCTTCCACCAACGACTTACCCACTGCCAACCCACGGGCTTTGTAGAAGGTAAAAATCATACCGCC
>DNGI01000019.1:447-1368 GCA_003486645.1 Cyanobacteria bacterium UBA11370
TAGAAGGTAAAAATCATACCGCCACCAATCAGCAGTTTATCGACCTTTTCCAATAGGGTTTCAATCACACCAATTTTACTGGAAACCTTAGACCCGCCGATAATCGCCGCCAGGGGCTTTTGGGGACTTTCAATCGCACTTTGGAGATACTGGAGTTCCTTCTCAATCAAATACCCAGCCACCGAAGGTTTCAGATAATGAGTTACCCCTTCCGTAGACGCATGGGCGCGGTGTGCCGTACCAAAGGCATCATTAACATAAACATCCGCTAATGCGGCTAACTGTTTGGTAAACTCTGGGTCATTCTTTTCTTCGCCAACGTGGAAGCGGAGATTTTCCAGCAACGCCACCTGACCATTTTGCATCCCGGCAATCTGGGCAGCAACCGCGTCACCAATACAATCATCACACTTCACGACCGCCTGACCCAACAATTCAGACAAACGATTCGCTACAGGGGTTAAACGCAAGCTTTCTTTCACTTGCCCCTTCGGACGACCTAAGTGACTACACAGAATCACCTTAGCCCCTTTGTTAATTAAATCCTGAACCGTCGGTAAAGCGGCACGGATACGAGTATCATCAGTGATGGTGCCATTGTCATCCAGGGGAACATTGAGATCCGCTCGCACCAATACCCGTTTACCTGCTAAATCTGACTCGTTTAAATCTGCTACAGTTTTCTTGGACACAATAATACTCTCCTAATTGCCTCTATCGCTTTATACTGATGCTTTGCGCTCTGATGATAGGTTAGTGGTTGTATGCTTGATGGTTGCCCTGTAGATTCACTCGTTTGATACCGACTAAATCCCTAGGGCGAAGAATGTACATTCTCAAGCCCGTCCACATTTTACCGGAGTCCGCGTCCCTCAAGATAAGTGCGATGTTTAAGACTGTTTTGTTTCCTGTTGACCAAAG
>DNGI01000019.1:1572-1875 GCA_003486645.1 Cyanobacteria bacterium UBA11370
GTTTTGTTTCCTGTTGACCAAAGCCGAGAAACCCGCGAAGCGGCGGAAGTTGTCATTAATATCGTCAAAACCTATAGCAGCCGTTTAGTCCTGCTGTCGGTTGTTGAACAACCTGACCCGGAAGCGGAAACGCCAAGTCCGGAGGTGATGACACCCGAAGCCGTTGCTGAACTGCTTAACGGTGCTAAAGCCTTATTTTCCCAGCAAGGGATTGATGCTGAAATCCTCAGTCGGGAAGGAATGCCTGCTTTTACAATTTGTGATGTTGCTGATGAGATTGATGCCAATTTAATTGTCATGGGT
>DNGI01000019.1:2086-2373 GCA_003486645.1 Cyanobacteria bacterium UBA11370
GCCAATTTAATTGTCATGGGTTGTCGGGGATTAGGGCTGACTGAGGAAGGTGCATCGGAAAGTGTCACGAATCGGGTGATTAATTTGTCTCCTTGTCCAGTTTTGATTGTGCCTTAAGGGGTTGTTGGTTGTTGGTCTATTGTTATCCGTTGTTTGAAAGCTGCTTTTAACAACGCTACCCGAACTGCCTCCTGACTTCTTCCTTCTTACACTAGCTGTTTCCTTCTCGGTTGAAAAATCGGGAACTGGGGGAGTAGGGAGAGTTTTTTAGTAATAATTAATCACTT
>DNGI01000019.1:2578-2830 GCA_003486645.1 Cyanobacteria bacterium UBA11370
TTTTTAGTAATAATTAATCACTTATTTTCTCTTTAGCGAGAGGTGTTTTCAAGAATACTTCTGAAGAGGTATTGATTTCATCTATAACGTTGTGCTATCTTTCCTGAGAATAGCAGAAAAAAGTCAGCCTAATCTAGTGTTTCACCACCAAGGTGAAGCTGGAGCGGGGGAACCACCCTTTGGGGCTTATCTCTGAGGTGTCTCTTGATTGTAAGAAAACAGAGACAACAGAGAAGGACAACTCTCAGTCCT
>DNGI01000019.1:3082-4144 GCA_003486645.1 Cyanobacteria bacterium UBA11370
TTGAGAGGAGACTGAAGAGTCAGCATTTTAACAATGTGTTTGCACTCATCGGTGTCCTTGGCTGGTCCTGGTCTGCTTTGTTGTACCTGCCTTTGACTCTGAGGAGTTTCAAATGTTAAATATACTCAATCTGTCTGCAATTGCTGTTGCAGGACAGGTCGTTTGGAAGCGAACAAAGCCCTTAATTATTCGTGATGTTGTTCTATTACCCGCTTTGGGATTTGTCGGAGTAATTTTGTTGTGGTGGTTTGCTGCCACGTTCTTAACAGATTTAATGCCTACCCCACTTCAAGCCTTAATTGATAGTGCAGAATATGCCAATCCTTTCTTTCGCAAAGGTCCTGGTAACTTAGGGTTGGGTTGGTTATTACTGGCAAGTCTGCGACGGGTATTATTAGGGTTTTTATTAGGCGCGGCTGTAGCAATTCCTTTAGGGTTTCTGATTGGAATGTCGAGAGAAGCCATGCTGATTATTAATCCCTTAGTGCAAGTTTTTAAACCCGTATCCCCGTTAGCTTGGCTACCTATTGCTTTAGCTATTTTTAACCTGGCAGAACCTTCAGCAATTTTTGTTATTTTCATCACATCGTTATGGCCTACCATTATTAACACAGCCCTGGGTGTATCCAGCGTTAACAAGGATTATCTGGATGTGGCGCGAGTTTTAGAAATGCCTCGTTTACGGCAGATTACTAAAATTATTTTACCTGCAAGCTTACCCTACATTTTTACCGGATTACGCATCAGCTTAGGGATTGCTTGGTTAGTGATTGTTGCTGTGGAAATGCTTACAGGTGGTATCGGCATTGGCTTTTTTGTTTGGGATCAATGGAACCGTTTAAATTTGAGTTCCGTGTTCCTAGCTGTATTTGTGATTGGCGTAATGGGGTTAGTTCTTGACTATGCTTTAGGCAAAATTCAAGTCTTAGTAACTCGCCGCCCAGCAAAAGCTTAATAGCTGTTTGTTGTTTGCCATTAGTTGTTTGTTGTTTTTTACAACGGACAACGAACGATTGACTATCGACAACGAACAACGGACAACTAATACCAAGTTGCGGTCAA
>DNGI01000019.1:4357-6903 GCA_003486645.1 Cyanobacteria bacterium UBA11370
GTTGCGGTCAAAGATAGTAGATAGGAAAGATAAGGGGGACAAGGGGGACAAGGGGGATAAGGGGGACAAGGGGGACAAGGGGAAAAGAAAGTACTACGTATGAACGCAACTTGGTATAACAACTAACAATCATGACTACTTTCAACCGACGCAAATTTTTACACCAAATGGGTGCATCCGCAGCAGGATTTGCCTTATCATCCTGTGCGATTAAAGGAGTAACAGCACCCCAAGGACTCTCCCAAGCTGCCTTAGCCGTTGAACCTGTTGTAGACCCTAGTACACTAGAAAAACCAAACCTTACTATCGGATTTGTTCCTGTTAATGATTGTGCGCCATTTGCGATCGCTTACGAAAAAGGGTTCTTCCGCAAATACGGATTAAATGTTACTCTCAGTCGGGAAGCAAGCTGGGCAAATTCTCGTGATGGAATTATTTTTGGTCGTCTTGATGCTTCTCCAGTTGTTTCTGGTGCTGTTACAAATGCCCGAATTGGTGCAGAAGGTGCCCGTCATGCGCCGTTGTGTGCTGCGATGACAATTCATCGCCATGGTAACGCCATGACCATGAATAAAGCGATGTGGAATTATGGGTTGCGCCCTTGGCAAGACTATAAGGGAGATTTAGAAGCCTTTGGACGCGATTTTCGGGGGTATTTTGATAGTTTGCCATCGGAACAACGCATCTGGGCAGTTGTGTTAAGTTCTGCGATTTACGAATACTTTGTTCGCTATTTATCAGCAGCGGCGGGTGTTAATTCTGCCGATGAATTTCGGGTGATTATTATTCCACCACCCCAGATGGTAAATAACGTCAGAATTGGGGCAATGCAAGCCTATATGGTAGCAGAACCCTGGAATACACGGGCAATTACAGGGAACGAAGGAGTTGGTTTTACCTTCGCCCAAGGGAAAGAACTTTGGTATGGACACCCAGATCGATTGTTAGGAGTAATGGAATCCTTTATTGAGGAAAATCCTAAAACCTACCGAAGTTTAGTAAAAGCCATGATTGAAGCTTGCCAGTATTGTAGCGATCCAAAAAATCGCGCTGAAGTTGCTCAATATATTACCAGTCCCTCCTTTACAGGTGCTAAACCAAGAAAACCTGGAGTGCCAATTGATAAGTTTACACGACCTGCAATTGTTGGGGAATACGACTATGGCGGCTTTGACAACCAAAAGCGTAAGGCAGACGATCCATACACGACTATTTTCTTTGATTTACCCGATAAACTTGCCGAAATTCCAGGTAATCACTCAACATTTCTTTGGCAATCTCAAAGTATTTGGTTAATGACTCAAGCAACCCGCTGGGGACAAATTAAAGAATTTCCCAAAGATGCAGAACAAAAGGCACGAAAAGCTTGGCGAACTGAACTGTATCGAGAGATTGCACAAGAAATGGGAATTGAATGTCCCAAGGACGATTATAAAGTTGAACCTGCTGAACTTTTTATCGATAATAAGGCGTTTGATCCCAGCGATCCTGTTGGTTATCTCAACAGTTTTGAAATCCAGGCAAATCGCCCCCAACGATTGTATTTATCGTAGTTAAGCAGTCAGCTAATAACCAACAACCAACAACCAACAACCAACAACCAACAACCAACAACCAACTCAACATGACTAAATCTCCTTCTGTCTCCCTAAAAAATAATTCTGGATTCATTAACAGTGAAGTCTTTCTCGAAATTGAAAATATTGTCAAATCCTATCCTAATCCAGAAGGGAATGAACTTGTCATTTTAGACGGCATTAATCTCACCATTGGTGAAGATGAATATATTTCGGTAATTGGTCATTCTGGGTGTGGCAAATCAACATTACTTAAACTCGTTGCAGGTTTAGAAAAACCTACGTCTGGAATGGTAAGGATAGAGGGCAAAGAAATTCGCAAACCTGGATCTGATCGGATGATGGTATTTCAACAATATTCCTTGTTACCCTGGCTGACAGTGGCAGAGAATGTGAGGCTAGCGGTGGATGAAGTGATGAAAAAAACGTCTGCTGTAGAAAGAAAACAACTGGTTAGCGAACATTTAGCTATGGTGAATTTAACCGCCGCAGCGAATAAATATCCCGATGAAATTTCGGGTGGAATGAAACAACGAGTTGGGATTGCCCGCGCTTTAGCTACCCGTCCTAAAATGTTATTAATGGATGAACCTTTTGGCGCACTTGATGCTTTAACACGCCGTAAATTACAGAAACAGGTACTAGATATCTGGGAAAGTCACCGACAAGCGGTAATGATGATTACCCATGACGTGGACGAAGCAATTTATATGTCTGATCGCATTGTAATGATGACGAATGGACCAAAAGCAAAAATTGGCGAAATTTTAGAAGTTCCCTTTCCCCATCCACGCGATCGCCAAGCACTCCGCGAATCTAAAGAATACTACGAACTTCGCAACTATGCCTTAAACTTTCTAGATCGATATTTTACCCAAGACGAATAAATTAGCAAGGGATGGGGAGGTGGCGATCGCACTTCCTTAATATTAAAAAACTTGACAATAATACCTGTTGAAAAGGAAATCG
>DNGI01000268.1:0-2687 GCA_003486645.1 Cyanobacteria bacterium UBA11370
CCCCCTCTCCCCCTCTCCCCACCTCCCCCTCAAAAAAGAAGGCTCCAGATCCGGAGGGGTGTCGTATCTTTAAGGAACAGGGTAGAACGAAAGATTATGACCTCTGTTCCCAATCCTTCACTTGATACAGGTTTAGCCGCCCTCAAACAGGGCAATTACTCGATGGCGATCGCACACCTCGAAGGTGTTCGTGAGATTGAGTTAGACGAATCCCTCGTTTCACGCGCCGCAATGGGACTCGTCACCGCGTACCGCCGCATCGGTGATGGTGCAAAAGCGATCGCCCTTTGCCAAGAACTCACTCAAGACAGCAATGCTACAGTTAAAGAATGGGCAACAACTACACTTCCTGAACTGACAGCAGAGTTTCCAACTCCCACCCACCCATCACCATCAGACTCCACAGGTTTTGTCCCGTTAGACAGTACACCTCCATCCGATTCCACCGGATTTGTCCCTTTAGAACCAACCTCTATGAGGGGAGTGGGGAGTGGGGAGTGGGGAGTCGGGTTAGAAGCAACACCTACTCAACCCCAAACTACACCTTCTACTCTTAAACAGCGGATCGCTAATTCTGCTAAACGTCTATTGTCTAACTCCCCAACTCAAACCTCAAAATTCAAAACTCAAAACTCTCCCACCCCAACTCAAACCTCCTCCCAACTTCCAATTCCCTACTCGTCCCCATCAACCCCTTCACTCTTTACCCCCCATCCCCGATTCCGTAATTTAGGACGCGCTAAAACCTGGAGTCCCCTCAAACCCCCCCCATTAACACGCCTTTGGTTAGCTGAAATTGGCAGTGCGATCGCTCTATTTTGGGTGCTGCACTTTTGCGTAAAATTCTTGATGGGGACAACCAACACCATCCTGGAAAAATTGCCCCTTTTGCAACCGATCCAGTTATTCTATCGTGATCCTACGCCAACCATTTGGATCTTATCTGCGCTGCTACTAATTTTATGTCCTTGGTTAATTGATGGAGTATTAAGACAATTTTACGGTTTAAAACCACTATCCCTAACTCAACTCGCTTCCCGCTCCCCAGAAGCAGCACAAGTGCTACAACGGTTTTGCCGCCAACGTCGCCTTCCTATACCCACGTTAGGGATTTTATCTACTAACGCGCCTGTGGCAATGAGTTATGGAAATCTCCCTCGAACTGCCCGAATTATTATTAGTGAAGGGGTGTTCGAGCAACTCGCCGATGACGAAATTGCGACGATTTATGCAGCAGAGTTAGGACATATTATCCACTGGGATTTTATTTTAATGTCGGTGGGTACATTATTCATTCAAATTCCCTACATCATTTATTGGCAAGTTGCCCAGTGGGGAGAACAATTACAGGATTTTATTGAACGAAAATTGCCTGCTTATCGGGGATTTTTGCCGCAAATTGTACGGGGGGTCATGAGTGCGATCGCTGCCCTAAATTATGGTAGTTACTGGGTACTCCGCTTACCGTTACTGTGGTTATCGAGGGCGAGAATTTACTATAGCGATCGCATTGCTGTGGAAGCAACAGGTAATCCCAATGGATTTGCCCGCGCCTTACTCAAAATGGGGCTAGGAATGACTAAAGGGATTCAAACATCGGGTCAAGTTAGCGGTTTTTTAGAAAGTTTTGATGTGCTTTTCCCTGTGGGATATCAACAGGCAATTTCCTTAAGCACTTGTTCTCCTCAAGCCTCCTTTGAGAGGATTTTACACTGGGATTGTACGAATCCTTACCGCGATTGGTTAATTATTACAGCCTCCCATCCCTTAATGGGCGATCGCTTACATTTATGTGCCCGTTATGCCCACCATTGGACACTGGGCACGGAACTGGATTTACCTCCTCTGAGTCCTCCAATTCGAGATAATAAGGCACGGCTATTGAAACTACAAAATAGCTATCAAGCGTTACCCTTACTACACAGCGCCCTACTCGCTGGATTAATTCTAGGTATTGTATTAAGGACTAGCCTCTGGCTGATTGGTATTATTAGTGACTCGTTGAACATTTGGCAGCTAATTTGGTTGCATAATGCCAATCCATTTCTCGACGCTTGCATTTTAAGCGCTTTTAGTCTCAGTGTTTTGATTTGGATTAACGGTTACTTTCCGGATATTAAACCGCCTAAGATTCTGACTGAACCGAACCTGGGAGAATTGTGGGCTAATCCTGATACCTTACCTCCCGATAGTCTACCCGTTCAGTTAAGTGGAAAACTTTTAGGACGTTCAGGTTTATTAAATGGGTTAGGACAGGATTTAATCTTGCAAACCTCTACAGGTTTAGTGAAACTTCACTTCCTATCTTATCTAGGGCCAGTGGGTAATTTGTTGCCGTTGTCAATCCATCCTAGCGATTTAGTAGGTAAAGAAGTTACGGTTATGGGTTGGTTCCGTCGGGGGGTAACACCTTGGATTGATGTAGAACTTCTACGTACCCCAGAGGGTAAAGTTAGTCGGGCTAACTATCCGATCTGGGTGACAATTCTTGCCATTGCTGCTGCGGTTTGGGGAGCGTATTTAATTTGGCAAGCTTAAAGTCCTTCGTTGTTAGTTATCGGTTGTTTGGAAGGGAAAGAAGAGTTTTTTCGGATTTGTCTACTAGACCTCTTGCATAAATCCGAAAAACCCCTCCCCAGCCCTCCCCGAAACGGAGAGGGAGCAAGATTTCTTCCCCCCGCATCGGG
>DNGI01000268.1:2896-7388 GCA_003486645.1 Cyanobacteria bacterium UBA11370
TTCCCCCCGCATCGGGGGGATTGTTAGCGCAGCGGGACGTAGTCCGGGGGGTCGATTTGACTTTTGCAAGAGGTCTACTGTAGTTAGGCGATCGCTGTTTCAGCTATAAGTGCTAATTTTCAATGAATAGGTCTATTCATACCGAGCTGCACTAGTTAAAATAGATATCTCCAAAAATGAATCTGAACTCTTTGTCCCACTTAAGTTGAAATTTAATTTCTGGAGAAATTAACCAGGGTGTTTGTACTCATTGTCCTATGATTAACTTAGGTGGGGCTGTACTCGAATGACTAACAATGAGACATTACACCTTACCTGTGCGATTGTTAATTATAGCGATCGCTTCCTTGACATTCATCTTAATCAGTTGTCATCAAGAACCTCTCAAACCCTTACGCATCGCCACCAATTTGTGGCCTGGATATGAACCACTGCATCTCGCTCGTGAACTGGGTTATTACCAAAATACTCCAATTCAATTAGTTGAATATGCCTCAAATACAGAACGAGTTAGAGCGTACCGAAACGGGGATGTAGAAATTACGTCTGCTTCCCTAAATACAGTGTTGGAAATAGCTGAGACTAATCCAGATACTCGTATTTTTATGATTGTGGATTTCTCAGATGGTGCAGATGCTATTTTAGCTCAACCTGAGATTAAAAATTTGCAAAGTTTAAAAGGGCGAAAAGTAGGCTTAGAGTCTTCAACGTTAGGGGTATTTCTCTTAACTCGTGGTTTAGAAAAAGTCGGTTTATCCCTTAAAGATATCAATACCCTCCCTCTAGAAATACCTGAACAAGAGGAAGCCTTTAAGCAGGAGCGCATTGATGCTGTAGTTACCTATGGACCCGCTCGTTCCAATTTACTTGCTGCTGGAGCTAAATCCTTATTTGACACATCACAAATTCCCGGTGAAATTGTGGATACGCTGATTGGATCTGAGGAGTTATTCACTAACTATGCTACTCAGATTCAAGTGTTAGGGCAGGCTTGGTTCCGTACTCTCGATTACATCAAGAAACATCCTGAAGATGCTGCGCGTCGTATGGCAAAGCGACAAGGAGTAACGACTGAACAGTTCAAAAAATCTTTGGAAGGAGTGCGCTTTCTAACTCTTCAGGAGAACCAAAAACTATTAGGGAAAACTGATGATTCTTTACTGAAGGGAGCCAATCGTTTATACCGATTTATGAGAGAGAATAAGCTACTTAAACAAAAAATTGACCCGACTCCACTCTTAGATGATGGACTAGTTGAGAGTTTAACAAACTAGGGAAAGTTTTTTGAGCAAAGAACATTGAATAATGGGTATTAATGTTTGATCAAAGGCTTCGCATCTACAATTAAAAGCTAAAGCTAAATCTAAATCTAATATTGGATATGAGTCGCTTCCCTTTTCCTTTAAGATTCTCAATTCCAGTAATTTTATTGTTGTTTGGAAGTGTGCTAGGTTTAGTTTCCTTTCAACGGGAAGTGTCTCAATCCAACACCCGTACAGAACAAGAGATCAGCCAAGAAGCTAAATTTTCTGCCAGTCAAACATCTGGGTTATTGGAATACCAGTATCGCCATGCGGATGGTAAAGGTGCTGAATTAACGATCAGTCAGATTGGGACAGCGCCTAATATTCAATTAGCCTTACTATATGATGAAAATAATCGTGTTATCTTTTCAACTCGTTTTGAATTGCGAAATCGACTAATTAAAGATACACCAGCCAGTAATCAATTATCGCTGATTGAAAAAGTTCGACAAACTCGGTCAGGCAAAATCATTTTATCTGAGGATGAACAGACACTCATGGCGATTTATCCAGTCGTATTGGGTTCTTTGCCTAGAGATATTTTACCGTCGCGGGTTGGGGTGTTATTTTTAGAGTATAATCTGGCAGATTTAAAAGCTCAGGCCTACCGAAATGCTTGGGAGCGATCGCTTGTTTACAGTGCTACTCTGGCGTTACTTTGTACGGTTCTTTGGTTCTTTTTTTATAAGACCTTAACCTTAAGAGTGGCTCAATTGGTTTTAGCGAGTAACAGTTTAGCTCAAGGAAATTTGAATGTACGTGTTAATTTACAAGGTTCTGATGAACTGGCTCAAATCTCAAACGCCTTTGATCGGATGGCGGAAGAAATTCAAAATAATACCGAAGAACTGCACAAAAAACAAAAACAACTTAAACAAGCCTTATACTCTCTAAAAGAAACCCAATCCCAACTCATTCAAGCTGAAAAAATGTCAAGCTTGGGTCAAATGGTTGCAGGTATCGCTCACGAGATTAACAACCCAGTCAACTTTATTCACGGTAATCTTAATTATGTAGAGGAATACACTCAAGATTTACTTATTTTAGTGCATCTCTATCAAGAACATTATCCAAATGCGAGTCTAAAAATCGCAGAACAAGCTGAAGAAATAGACCTAAAATTTATGATTGAGGATTTTCCTAAACTGCTCACGTCTATGAAGGTCGGGACAGAACGCATCTGTGAGATTGTCACCAGCTTGCGTAACTTCTCTCGCTTTGATGAGTCAGACCTGAAAAACGTTGATATTCACGAAGGGATTGATAGTACTTTATTAATATTACAGCATCGTTTAAAAGATACGCTCAATTCACCAACTATTGAAATTATTAAAGAGTATGGACACTTACCCAAGGTTAAGTGCTATGCGGGACAATTGAACCAGGTGTTTATGAATATTATCAGTAATGGAATTGATGCGTTGTTAGAATTAAAAGGTAATAGAATAAGAGAAATTCATATCCGCACCGAGGTTAAGGATTCCGCTTGGGTGAGGGTAGCGATCGCAGATAATGGCCCAGGCATCACACCCGAAGTGCAGCCTCGAATATTTGACCCTTTTTTTACTACCAAACCTGTAGGTAGTGGTACAGGGTTAGGATTATCAATTAGCTATCAGATTATTGTCGAAAAACATGGCGGTCGATTAAGCTGTATTTCGGCAATTGGCAAAGGAACAACGTTTTTGATTGAAATTCCTGTGGGATTAAAAAGCTAATCCGATTGTGGATTACTGATACAAAAGATGAATCTTGTAAAACCTCAAATCATCTGCTCTAGTCTGCGAAAATCTATTTCCACTTCAGCCCAAAGGGAACGGTTATGTGGGTCAGTTTTCAGGGCTTTTTTCAGATAAATTCTAGCCTTTTCCAGTTGCCGTTCCTGAACTAAATGCCGTCCCCAACGTTGATAGGCGATCGCTTGCCACTGACGCACTTCTGGATCGTGAGGAATCCGCTGCGCTAACCCTTCTACTAAAGCGATCGCCCTAGCAAATCGCTGTTCCTTGAGTAACTGTTGTAAATGTTCGTAAGAACTCCACTTCATCTGTTGCTCCAGGGGAGACAGGGGTGGGGTAAAGTGAACGGAGGGAGGTTTTGGACGGACTGGAGGAGTAGGGGGTGACTCCTCAGCCACTTGAGAGTCAGTTGTAGGAGTAACCGTCTGAGATGGATTAGAGGGGCGATCGTACTCAGAGGGTTGGATGGCACTGAGGAGAACTTTATAAGCCTCGGTTAACTCAATAAATTTTTGTTGGGCTAACCGATCTCTAGTATTAACATCCGGATGATACGTCCGTGCCAAACGCCGATAAGATGCCTTGACTTCCGTTCTAGAGGCTCCATAATTTAAGCCTAATACGCGATAGCAATCCGCCAGATTCATCGAAGGAACTGCATTGAATAAATGTAGAGGCAGTCCATTGGATACTGCCTCACTTATTTGTCTATCCTATGCTGCTCGCTCCTCAATTACACGGTCAATGAGTCCGTAATCTTTTGCCTCTGGCGCTGACATGAAAAAGTCCCGATCCATATCTTTTTCAATCTTCTCCAGGGGTTTACCTGTGTTTTGGGCATAAATTTGGTTCAGTTGATGGCGGATGCGGAGAATTTCTCTGGCTTCAATTTCAATATCGGTAGCTTGTCCTCGTGTACCGCCAGAGGGTTGGTGGATCATAATCCGCGAGTGAGGTAACGCTAACCGTTTCCCTTTCTTACCTGCGGCTAACAGGAAAGAACCCATTGATGCTGCCAACCCCACACAAATAGTGACAACATCTGATTTGATATGCTGCATGGTGTCATAAATTGCCATGCCTGCGGTGACGGAACCCCCTGGAGAGTTGATGTAGAGATAGATATCTTTGTTGTTATCCTCTGAATCGAGATAAAGCATGACGGCGATGATTTGGTTAGCAATATCATCATCAACTTCTTTACCTAAAAAAATGATCCGTTCCCGGTAGAGACGATTATAGATATCAATCCACTCGGTATAGGCTGAACCCGGTAGTTGATACGGAACCTTGGGGACACCAATAGGCATAATTTTCTCCGAATTGATTGTTGGTTGTTAGTTGTTAGTTGTTGGTTGTTGGTTGTTAGTTGTTGGTTGTTGGTTGTTGGTTGTTGGTTGTTGGTTGTTGGTTGTTGGTTGTTGGTTGTTGGTTGTTATACAAATTTTA
>DNGI01000289.1:0-12117 GCA_003486645.1 Cyanobacteria bacterium UBA11370
GCCACATCTGCGGAATGTGGGTACTTACATAACTGCGTTCTCTTAGATAACCGCTAGTGGTACATCAAAAAAATAATCATGATTGCACGTCTACTTGTTCGCATCACACCATTTATTATGTATTTTTTAAGTAGAGTTTTTTATCTAGACAGTCAACGATTGATACTGCTAACTCGTGCATTACCTCTATAGCAGCATCTTCATATTTTTTGTATTCCTTAAGGTCTTTAATTACCATCTTTTGACCATGAGCAATCTCATTCCTTCTACCAACTAAGGTTTTAAGTTCAGTTTTATATTGTTCTACTAATGTAGAACTAAGACATACTTTCGTTGAATTGTCCTTAAATAACTGAGGATAGAGATTTGACTGAGTTTCTAGTTTGATCTGAAAATCTAAATTCTCTTCTAGCATTGTCCTAAAACCTGCCTGACCAAAACTCCAGAGACTTTCTGGAGATAAGTCGCCTTTCAAGGTCTTAAATTGCTTTTGAAGTGACAGCTTCGCTATCTCGTCTTTACAATCTTTTCTCTTGACACCTGCTTTTTGCAGTTCATCTAGATATAAATCCCACGCGAACTTACAAAATCCTTCATAATGGGCATAGAGCATTGCCCATAGGGCGCGAAGAAGCGCTGTATATCTATCAGAATCCTTGGATGCCAGAAGTGCTTGCTGTTTCAATATAACAAGTTCTGCCTCTCTCCAATTTAGATCGTCTTCTAGTTCTTTCAACCAGTTACTCATATGTCAGTGCTAAAAGCGCATCTTGAATAACCTTAATTCTACCTTCTAACTTATCTCGTTTATTAGCCCCTGAACCAGTATTTTGTCTGAATTCGTCAGTTTGAAGTGTATCTATTATCCTTTGTTTAACGCGCTCCATTGAAACATCACGGATTTTATCTAGTACATTAATAGTCCCTACTGTAATAGCTTCATAATAAGCAGGAGCCAGACCTCCTTTAGGATCATTCCCTTTATATTTAACAAAGGAACCTTCACCAAGAGTATTGCTTAAAAACTGAAATAGCTTGTTAAAATCATTGTCTTCTTTTTTATAATCAAAATCTATTTCATTGAGCAGTATTTTTTCCATATAATTATCCAGCCAATCTCTTACACTACCTTTAAATAATTCTCTAGCATTTTTGGTAGCTAAAAATCTTAAAACTAATTCCTCATCTCCTTTTTTATCTTTCTCTACTTGTGCCAATGTTTCTATACAATTTCTAAAGGCAGGATGAGAGGCTTTTTCTTGGATGAAGGAATAGAAACGAATACCATCATCACCTACCATCCGAGCAGAACAGTTACGAATTTCTTGAGCTTCTAGAATTGCTCCACCTGTTTTTAAGCGCTTAAACAATACATATTTAATAGAATAGATACTTTTTCTTCTAACAATAACTGTGTTGATTGATGAGCGTTTTATCCAAAGCTTCAGCCTTAGAGGTAAGTCTTCAAAAAGATTCCCATTAAGCTCATGAACCAAATCACATCCTTGAAGAACAAGAGGCTCTAAATTTAAAACCATAGGATTGATAAATTGGATAACTGAACTTATTCGTTGCAAACCATCAATTAACTCAAATACACCATTCTCTCTTTCAATCACAAATATTTGAGGAATAGGCAACTCTAGAAGTATTGATTCTATGAGACGTGACTTTTGCTCATCAGACCAACGGAAAAGACGCTGATATTCTGGTTGAATTACAAGTTCTCCGGTTGAGTGTAAATTTACAATTTCTCCAAAAGTTAAATCAAGAGATTCAGTACGAACTTCACCAATCTTTCGATCTATAGCCTCTTCCAATGAATTCATGAAACTTGTTCCTTACATCCCGTCTAAGTTAGCCAATTACTCTACTATTGTAAACCCTTCAAAGCGGCTCTAATGTGTTCTACCAGTCTCAGGTTTAACCGGAAGCACCTGTAAACAGGATACGACTTTATTAGCTGGCTCTAAAACACTACGATAGGCACTACTGGTAGCGTAACCGATACAGGCATCATAGTGACTGCCGTGGTGCTTCAAGTAGTAGCAACAATGTCACCATTAAATTCTCTCTGTAGTTCGAGAATCGTTTGCGGGCCTTTTCCGTTTTTAATAGACAAACCATAAGCAGACAGGTTAATGCTCTTATTCCAAAGCAGCTTAAAACCACCAGAATCAAGAAATAGTGGAGAAGCAAATTGCTTAAGGTTTACCTCCTCCATGTAACGCTGTTTAATGCCAAGCTTTCGCCACTTCTCTAGTTGATGAGGTCTATTGGGAATAAAGTCCAAAAAATGAAGCACTTGAGACATTAATGGTACTGGCTTTTCACGACGCAGCAAGCCATTAGACTTGTCTTCCTGGAGAATATACTTCCATAAACCTCCTCCCCTAGCTGTTGTACCAGTAACTAGGCATACCACTGGGAACAAACATGGTGTAGAAATTGTGGTTCGTATCTGTGAAAGATGTAACGTACCAATACGACCATGTTTAAAAGGTGTTGTTGAAAACATTTATTTATTGAGTTTAGCCACGATTACAGGTGACAAAGCGATGACGGTTTCACAAGCTTCTCTACTGGCAGGGGAGCAACACTATAACACCCAGTAGGAGCATTTTCGTTACTATACTGAGCAAACACACGATCTTAGGAGAAGCAAAACTCAATGAAGGAGGGCAGCAAGTACCAGCCAGTCCTCGAATTTCTGCGTGGCAACAATCAACCTGAAGTCCTACTTACCTTTGCCGAAATCGAGGCTCTAATGAATAACCCCTTGCCCGACTCAGCACGGAGTAAACGCGCATGGTGGAGCAATCGCACCAAAGGGGCACTCCAAGCCTCAGCCTGGATGGAAGCAGGATATCGTGTTGAGGATGTCGATCTCGATAGGCAACGAGTGACATTTCGCAAACCTACTATTAAACCTAAAGTCCCGCAAGTCAGCAATACGGGAGTGTGGAACAGTGAACTAATTAAGGCGTTACGGCTTCATATGGGTTTGACACAGGCAGAATTTGCCAAACAGCTAGGTGTACGTCAGCAAACAGTGAGCGAGTGGGAAAATGGAGTCTATGAACCGACTCGCTCAAAGTCAAAGCATCTGGACTTAGTTGCTCAGACGGTTGGATTTACATACGAGGAAAGGAGATAAAAATTTAGAGCGTTTTTTGACATTTACACGGTAAGCGTTTATATTGAGAAAGTATCATCTAGCTCTGGCAATAGTCAAGCATAAACATATGACCATGCTAAATATTTCGCTTCCTGAGACTATTCAAACGATATGCCTATGCCACAATTGCTAACAAGAACAGCCGGAGATGAACGCGATGCCCCCATTACTCGATAAAACAATCGACCAACACATTGTTCATCATGGCACCTGGGAACAATTCAAGTTCATACAAAAGGGTTTTGAAGGTTCTCCTGGAGTGCGGCTATTTTACTATAATGGTGCGATTGAAATTCTCATGCCGGGACGCGAACATGAAATTTTTGCCAGTATCATCGGTTACTTCGTGACAACCTTTCTGACGGAAAAGGGCATTTTTTTTCAGCCAACTCGATCAATGACTCAGGAAAAACCAGGAGTTGTCTCCACCCAAGCAGATGAATCATACTGCATCGGGAGTGTAAAGCCGATTCCGGATTTGTCAATAGAAGTCGTCTTCACCAGTGGTGGAATTAGTAAGTTAGAACGCTACAAAGCTTTGGGTGTTCCAGAGGTTTGGTTTTGGGAAGATGGATTGCTCAAACTCTATCATCTTCGAGACAATGGCTATGAACCTATTGATTGCAGCGAGTTACCCGGACTCAGTGAACTCAATCTTGATTTACTCAAACGCTGCATTTTGATGGCAGAGACTGACGCGGGAGAAGCAATTAGAACGTTCCGCCGAGAGATTTAGCATCATACCAAGTTGCGTTCATAACCTCCTGATTCCATTAACCCTCTGTCAAAATAGGTGTCAGGATCGTCTGATGGACGTTTTTTCTAGTTTGAGAATTTAGATATCGCTGCTGTAGAGAACGCCATTCTTGCCATGCTTCGTAGCGATCGCTACTCAATTGTGTAGACAGAGTTGGTAGTTCAACGGCAATTTCTGTATTGAGAGTATCAGTGAGAAATTCTGCTAATACAAAACTATCTTGAATACGTCCTAAAATCTGCTGGATAGATTTGATATCTGTAACATAGTTTTGATAAGCAGAACTATAGAAGTCGGTAAATAGTTCCATTTGATAGCGTACTCCCTTAGCTTGCTTGCGAAGGCTGTGTAAAAGATCCCCTTGGTTGTTTAAAAGTTCTACTACTAGTTTTGAATCCAAATCGTTTTTTGCTTCTATCTCTCCAGCTTCAAGTTTTACGCCAACTAACCAAGCTGGATGAAGCAAAAGTTCACTGACTAAGGGTAGCAGTAAATCGGGTAAGACATCCTCAATTGAAAATTCAGCAAATGCTCCGTAATTGGGTTCCTCTAGCCACTTTTTGAAAGCTTGCTTGAGTTCGAGATAGCGTTCTTGTTTGAGGGTTTTATGAACTTTTTCTAATGAATCTTGACGGTCTTTTTCAAGGGTTGCTAAAACTTTTTTAAATGTTTTTTGTTCGGATTTGGGTAGTGTTGGTAAATACTGATTTTGCAGGGTATCTTGTAGAACATCTAAATCCCGTAGCTCCCCCAGTCTACGCGCAATTTTGCCAATATTTTGATCACGAGCTGCTTTGGGAAGTGTGATCGCTGGCGCAAAACTAGTCACCGCTGTTCGCAAACGTCGCATTCCTACACGCATTTGATGCAATGCTTCGGGATCTTTGTCGTTCAGAACGTCCGATTCGTGTTTAATTGTTTTCTGGAAATGTTTTTCAATTGCCAGATAAGCCCAATCGCCGAAAACTTTTGGAGCTGACGTAGAAGTTAGTACCATTAGATTGTTATCGCTAGAAACCCCACTCTTGACAGCTTGGGGATAAAGTAGGGTAGGAATTACTGGTGCTTGTAGATAAAAATATACTAGTCCTATATGCTATATTCTACCATAGTAATGTAGTTAGAACTGTGATCTAGGCTACAGCAAGCAGAGGTTGAGTTGTTTCGGTCTTGAAAGACTAATCCTGTCGTGATTGCAAATCGACAATTACTAAATCAAGGCTAATTGTACCTTGCAGGATCTGAGGTGCAACCATTATCTTTAAAGCATAGGTTTTTTAGTTGCCTAACACTTGGGCGATCGCTCACGAACGACCCACCAACATCACCCCAATCACTGTATGATGCCGAGCCAAGACTTGGGAGCAGCAGTCGAGTCTACGAGATCGTTAAATACCAGAGACTTTTCCAGTTTGATGCCGAGACCTGGTTGGCATGAGAACCAGCATTCTGGGAAAGATTTTTTATAGCGGTTGCCATTGGTGGTGATTTGGCTCAATCCAAGTCAGAACCGACTATTTTTTAGTAATTTCATTTAACCCAATACTAGGGGAGGTGAGATAAACGGAGCCACCTGATCAGGATTTTCTCCGTTGAACTCCAAAGGATCAATGCAATAAATGGCGCTTCTATCAAGGATCGCTGTTACAATTGCAGACTTTAAAAATGTTAGTTGCTGGGAAGCAGCTTGACTAAGACCAATACTATGAGCGTCCCTTTACGGGTATCTCATCTATTAACTTACACTGACTTACCAGTATTAGGAATTCATCCCTAGGATGAGTTTTCTAGAAATGACTTAATGAACTGTGTCAGATGGAATTTCTTTTTACAACGTTAGGGAGAGCCTGTAGCTGAATAACAGCAAGGAAAATCAGGCAATTTTTATGAAAGCAAGTGAATTTTCAAGTGAAGCCGAACTTTTAAGTCGGCATGAAACCGGAGAACGAAATTTTATTGGTGCCCAACTAATTGGAGCCGATTTAAGCGAAGCGAATCTGAATCGCATTAATTTAAGTGCGGCTCATCTCAAAGGAGCAATTTTAACCAAGGCTAAATTAATTGGCGCTCAACTTAAAGATGCAGACTTAAGGCTTGCACATCTCAAAAACGCTCAACTCATTGAAACCATCCTCTCACAAGCGGATCTGACAGGAGCAATTTTAACTGACGCGGATTTGAGTGGAGCGATTCTTAGTGGAGCGACTCTATCTGAGGCAGATTTGAGAAATGCGATTTTAATTGGTACTAGTTTAATCGGTGCTAGAGTCAAAGGAGCCAAATTAACTAAGGCAAACTTGACAGGTGCAACCTTGAGCCGTGCTATTTTGAAGGGAACTGATTTAAGAAAGGCAACATTAAATCGAGCCATTCTAAGTGAAGCTGATTTGAAAGGAGCAAACTTAAGCGGTGCTAGTTTAATTCGAGCCTTTTTGCATCGAGTAGATTTACGAGACGCGAATTTAGAGAATGCTGACTTAAGTGAAGCTGACCTTAAAGGAGCGGATCTCAGTGGAGCTGACCTCAGTAATGCTAATCTAATTGGGGCAGATTTAACTCAGGCAAATCTCAACGGAGCAGATCTCAGTGGGGCGAATTTGCAAGGCGCTAATCTCAGTCTAGCGAGTTTAACTGGATTAGTGCTAAAGAAAGCTAATTTACAAGGCGCTCAACTCAGTAAGGCGAACTTGTACAAAGCGAACTTATCGAAAGCGAATTTATCGGGTGCTAATCTGTTGGAAGCCAACTTGCAAGATGCAAACCTCAGTCATGCGAATTTGTTACGAGCAGGTTTACTCCTTTGTTATCTAACAAAAGCGAATCTCAGTGGAGCTAATCTAAATGAAGCTAACTTGATTGGAGCCAACCTAACCGGAACGAATTTGAGTGATGCGTCGTTAGAAGGGACAATTATGCCCAACGGCATCATAAAACTCTAAAACTTGGCAGCGGATTTGATAGCGGATGTAACGGATAAGTGATCGGTAACAAAGTACAATTTCCAGAAAATACTAACCTCCCATCCGCTACATCCGTTACCCCATTGGCAGCGGATTGGATAGCGGATGTAACGGATAAGTGATCGGTAACAAAGTACAATTTCCAGAAAATACTAACCTCCCATCCGTTGCATCCCTTACCCCATTGGCAGCGGATTGGATAGCGGATGTAACGGATAAGTGATCGGTAACAAAGTACAATCTCCAGAAACCACCAACCCCCCATCCGTTACATCCCTTACCCCATTGGCAGCGGATTGGATAGCGGATGTAGCGGATAAGTGATCTGTAACAAAGTACAATCTCCAGAAACCACCAACCCCCCATCCGTTACATCCGTTACCCCATCCGTTGCCACTTACAATTCTACGAGTTGGGTTTGTCGTAGTAATTGCTCGTGGAGAATAACCCGATCGCGCCCTTGTACTTTAGCCCCCTCCAAGGCTTGAGTTGCCGCCGTCATCAGCATTCCTGGTGAGTATTCATAGCTGGGAATCATACTCGCTACTCCCAAACTGAGGGTAAGGTACTGACTCAGTGGAGAATGGGTTTGAGCAATTTTGAGTGTACTCACTTGAGAACGAATCTGTTCAGCTACATGAACCGCTCCTTGGGCGTGGGTATTGGGTAGAATAATGGCAAATTTCTCACCCTCATAATGGGCAACTAAATCGGCTGGACGCTTCACCGCTGCGGCGATCGCTACAGCAACGTGTTGCAAGCACCTATCACTTGCTTCTTTCCCATAGGTATCGTTATATGTTTTGAAAAAATCGATATCACACAGAATCAGAGATAAGGGAGCTTGATCTCGCGCCATCCGCCGCCACTCTTGGTCTAAATATAGGTCAAAACCGTGACGGTTGGCTAACTGCGTTAGGCGATCGCACGAGTCTAATGCTTCAAGATGAGAACCTAACTTTTCAGCTGACCACCATCTGCTTAAACATCGTTGGTATTCACTAACTTGGCGAATTCCTAACTCTGAAGCCCAGTTTGTTTCTACCACTCTGTCCAAGATTGGCATTTCTTGATGACAGTAGTTACAAAACCAATAAATTCTATGGCAGGATATGTGGCGCAGTAAAGGCAGTGAGCAGCAAGGACACAGGTGTTTACTTATCATGGTTTTTTCATTATCTCTCAGTCTTTAGAGGTAATGCCTCAACTCTATTAACTCAGGAATTTATTCTTATATTTTCCTTGCTTTTTTGCCGATGAACCATATAGTTATTTTAATTATTATGAATAAGCGTTAACTCCCATTCATCCTAGCTTTCAAGCTTTAAGGCTAATAAAAAAATAGCACGACAAATTTAGAGTTTCAATAGTCTGAAACCCTAAATTGCTGCTGAGGGGTCTAGCTTAACTAAGTTGTGCTATAGATATCTGAAACTGACTATTGGTTCTGGAGTTATTCGACAATTTTTACCAATCCATGTCGTACTCCATATAACACCCGATCAATTAGAATCTGCTCTTGCTCATTGAGCATCGTTTGACAAATGCGAGCGCACTTCAGGAGTAATTGATCGCTGCGGCTAATTTGGCGATCCATTAAGATCTGAGTCACCAATTCTTCGATATTAGTAAGAGGCACAAGGACTTCAGCAGACATCACAAACGCTACATAAGATTTTGCTCTATTACAATGAACCTTTTCGATGGGCTTTTATGCGATCGCCAACCCCACGTCCTAGTGACAGTCAGGGGGTATTTTCCGTGATGTCTATCACCGCTGTCGTTTTGCAAAAGTTTACATAGTCAAAAATAGGGCAGAAGTCATCTGTCCAAAGGATTAAAGGATTTTTTTACCTTTCCTCCTTGCCCCTTCATTTTTTCTCCGGATAAGGCCAAGCCATCTATTGATAATAGGAAGTAAGTCTACAACGAGGAAATAGCTAGATATGGCTGATACTGACAAAGAAAAGGAAGACAAAAAACTCAAGGAAGCCCAAGAAGAGACAGCACGCCGACTCCGCGAAGCGATTGAGAAAAGAAAAAAACAGAAGTGAGCCAGCTATCAGTTCCAACAAAATTCTGGATATCTTAATTGCTACGCTTGGAATCTGTGATACTCTAGATAATACCTACTATCTCATTTTCCTTAACCCAGCGATCTCTCACGCTTGGGCTTCCTACAAGCTGCGATGTAAATTGCAGCAGTAATCCATTTAAAACAACTCAATAGCCCTATTAATTAATCTATAGGGAGAATATATTGACTCAATTAACTCAATATATCGATTCTAGTTGAAGTAAGGTAAATTGGATTTTCATTCCTACTCTCGACTGGAGAGTTTTGAGTTAATACTTAAGATTATCTAACACCCATTTTCCCCCACTCCCGGTCTCCCCACTCCCGGTCTCCCCACTCCCCACTCCCTTCTACAGCAGCGTATCACCCACCTAGGGGAAGTTAAACTCCTGTCAACTTAAGCATTCTTGGGTTAGAAGAGTCTTTGCCCAAAAGCCATAAACTCTTATAATTAGCCGAAATCCAAACCCAATTACTGCTATGATTCCCCTTGGCCAGAACCCTTTGTGGCGATACCTGGCTACCATCAGCCTAGTAGCGATCGCCTGCTTTAGCAGTGCCCACTTCACTCTCTTGCTGTTGGGGATTGGAGTCAAGGCTTCTCCGGTATGGCCTCCGGCTGGGATTGCCTTAGCCGCTTTGTTGTTGCAAGGACGAACGATTTGGCCGGGAGTGGCTATTGGTATTTTTTGGTTAAATCTTTCGTTAGGAGTGGATTGGGTTTTATCCTTTGGCTCAATTTTGGGTAATACGTTACAAGCGATAGTTGGCGCAAGCCTGCTGGATCAGATTCAGTTTCGCCCTTCTCTAGAACGTCTCAAGGATGCTCTAGGATTAGTTGTGCTGGGCGCTCTAACTTCTACTCTAGTGAATGCCACAATTAGTACGGTGACAGCTTACTGGACAGGTTATCTTGATGCGAGCCAATTTTGGCAAAACTGGGGAACCATTTGGCTAGGGGATGGAACAGGGATTTTAGTACTTACTCCTTTGATAGTGTTAAGTAAGACAGGGTTTTTCCAGAAAGGAGATCAAAATAATTTTCACCGAGATAAATTGGGCCACAAGTCGCCGAATTTATACCGCTACGTGGACAACAAACAAACGTTTTCCTTATTTCAAGCCCCCAAATTGATCTGTGGGAAAAGTCTCAAATCTCTTAGTCTAACCAAAGGTGTTAGCACAATCCCAAATTCCCCATCAAATGACCCTTTTTTGAGTTTTCCTTTCAGGCATTTATCCCGACAATCTCTGTATGTAGCTTGGTACGAGTCGATAATTGGTTGGGGTTTGCTTTCTGGGGTCAGTTGGATTGTTTTCGGGTCAAAAACAACGATCGCAATTTCTCAATATCCTCTAGAATACCTACCTTTTCCCTTTGTGGTTTGGGCAGCACTGCGCTTTCGCATTTGGGGAGCAGTTCTTTCTAGTTTAATTGTTTCTGGAATGGCAATTGGAGGAGCGATTCAGGGAGATGGGCCATTTGTAGTAAAAGCCGGAAGTATTAATCAGGCCATTTTATTGCTGCAAACGTTTATGGTAGTCGTAACAATTACCGCTCTAGTTTTAGCGGCGGCGATGTCTGAACGTCAACAGGCAGAAGCACAACTGTGTGCAACTTGGAAACGCGATCGCTTGTTAGCGGAGATTGCCTTGCGGATTCGTCAGTCGTTAGATTTAGGAGAAATCTTTGAAACTACAGTAACAGAAATTCAGCAGTTGTTGCAAGCGGATCGGGTTTATATTGCTCATCTTAATGCTCAAGGAAATAGTCAGATTGTTGCTGAAGCTGTCAATCCTCGTTACAAATCTCTGTTGGAATGGACCCCATCTGAGGAACTTTTGGAGGAAGTGCGATCGCTATTTACCCATCGTCAGCTATTAATTGAAGCGGATACAGCCTTAGCGGAAGTATCCCCCACCTTACGAGACTATTATCATTACTATCAGATTAAATCTACACTTGCTGTTCCCCTAATTCTTGAGGATCGACTGTTTGGATTATTAGCCGTTCATCAGTGCCATAGTCGTCGTCACTGGCAGGGCTTTGAGATCGAGTTGTTGCAACAATTAGCCCTTCAAGTCACGATTGCCATGCAACAAGCTCAACTTTACCAAAAAGTACAGGTACTGAATACTAACTTGGAGGAGCAAGTTACAGAACGAACAGTGCAACTCCAAGAAAAAATGGAGGAACTGCAAAAACTGTATGAAATGAAAGATATTTTCTTACAAGCCGTTTCTCACGATCTCCGAACTTCTATTATGGGTTTACTCCTGATCCTGAAGAATACCCAAAACTGCCCTGGTCATTCCATCTCGATTTCTCGGTCGATTCTAGATAAGCTGATTCAAAATAGCGATCGCCAACTGACTTTAATTAATGCACTCTCTGAAAATCATTTTAGTGAAGGGCGGCAAATTGTTCTTCACTGTCAACCCGTCAATCTAAATGAAATCGTGAATGATAGTATCTCTACTCTACAACCTTTAGTAACGGCAAATCAAGCTATTATAAATAATTTAATCCTCGATAATTTACCAACCCTTAAAGCCGATCCCGTTCAACTGCGGTGTGTTTTCGCTCATCTATTAACTAATGCCTTAAAACATAATCCCCCCGGAGTCAGCCTTACTATTAAAGCATCCGTAGATGATAATCAAATACGCTGTATAATTGCCGATGATGGAGTGGGGATGAGTCAGGAACAGTGCGATCGCCTTTTCAAACTCTACATTCGTGGGTTGGACAGTCAGCATTTGACGGGTATTGGTTTAGGATTATATTTATGTCGGCAAATTATTACCGCTCATGGTGGAGATATTAGGGTCAGGAGTAGTTTGGGAGTTGGTTCAACGTTTGAGTTTACTATTCCGTTAAGGTAATAGAGGTGTCTTGAAATAGGGGGAGTGGGGAAGAGAAATTAGACCTCTTGCGAAAGTCGTGATCGCTAACAAATTTCAGTCAAACAAAGCTCATAATTATAAATACCTGCTATTAAATTCAAGCGTAGTTGCGCGGCGCTGTTGCGCGATCGCTTGTGACAGTTGCGTAAGTCCTGATAGTAATTTCCTTCCCCCTTGTCTCCCTTGTCTTCCTTGTCTCTCTTGTCTCTCTTGTCTTCCTTGTCCTCCTTGTCCTCCT
>DNGI01000289.1:12323-20169 GCA_003486645.1 Cyanobacteria bacterium UBA11370
CCTTGTCCTCCTTGTCCTCCTTGTCTCCCTATCTACTAATCCGGATGAAATACAGGAATTTACCCCTTAACAGAACCTGCCAATATTCCCCGTACAAAGTAGCGCTGTAATGAGAAAAAAACCATCAGCGGCACAATCATGGTAATAAATGCGCCAGAGGTAAGAATCTGCCACGCCTCCCCACGAGAACCCACCAAACTGGTTAAGCGCATCGTTAAGGGTGCAACGTCTGGCGTTCCTCCCAAATACACTAAGGCAACTAATAAATCATTCCAAACCCATAAAAATTGAAATACAGCAAATGATGCGATCGCAGGCATCGAAAGGGGAAGAATTAAGCGCGTAAACGTAGTTAAATGAGAAGCACCATCTACCGCCGCTGCTTCGATTAAATCCTTGGGTAAGGAACCAATATAATTACGTAACAAATAAATTCCCAACGGCAATCCATAGCCAGTATGAGCTAACCAAATGCCTAAAAACGTTCCTGAAAGCCCAAACTGATTGTAGGCTCGTAAGACGGGAATTAGGGTCATTTGTAACGGAACAACTAGCAATCCTACTACTACAATAAATAATATCTGGCGGCCTGGAAACTTCATCCAAGCAAACGCATAGGCGGCAAAAGTAGCGATCGCAATAGGAATGACTGTAGCCGGAATAGCAATGATAAAGCTATTGAGAAACGCTTGTCCCATCCCTTCAGCACTGAGAACGTCTATATAGTTTCCTAACTGATATTGAGTGAAATCAAACGGGTGTTGAAAAACCGTCCACCAGCCTGTTTTTAATAGCTCATCTCGATGTCGCAACGAACTAATGAATAAGCCAACGGTTGGGAGTGTCCATATTACAGAGATGGCGAGTAAAGCGATATGAACGGGAGCGCGATTCAAGAGTTTTTGTAACGACTGATAAAGGGATTTGGTCGAATACTTTTGACGGATATAAGGGGTATTCATTAGAGAGACTCCTGCTGTCGGAAGCGGCGAATATTGCTAATCATCACTGGGACAATGGCTAGTAATAAGATAACTGCGATCGCACTTCCCCTGCCATAGTCTCGATAATTAAACATTTCTTTAATCATCCGACTGGCAATCACTTCTGTCCCTTGATTACCCGCCGTCATGACAAACACAATATCAAAAACTTTTAATACTGAAATTACCACAGTCGTTGCCACGACGGCAATTGTAGAGGTAATCATCGGGATCGTAATTTTCCAGAATATTTGCCATTCATTCGCGCCATCCATCCGCGCCGCTTCAATAATATCTTTAGGGATGCCTTTAACCGCAGCAGAGAGTAAAATTAAACAAAAACCTGTTTGTAGCCAAATCATAATCGCAATCAGGGCAACGTTATTAAAGGATTGTTCGACCAGCCAACCCACAGGTTTAAATCCTAAGCTGGTGATTATGCCATTTAATAAGCCAATTTGTTGAGATCCTTCGGGACGAAAGGCATAAACAAACCGCCAAATAACACTTGCTCCTACAAACGAAATTGCCATTGGTAAAAAGATTAACGATTTGGCAATGGATTCATAGCGTACTCGATCCATCAGTACTGCCATAATCAACCCCAAACCGACACTAAACCCCGTTACTAATACTAACCACAACAGATTATTACGAAATGCAACTAAAAGGGTTTGACTGGTGAAGGCAAAAATATAGTTATTGAGTCCGATAAAGTTTTGCGATCGCTTGTCCAGAAAACTGATAAAAATAGTATTCAGAGTAGGCAGTATTAAATAAGCCGTTAAGAAGAGTAAAGCCGGGGCTAAGTACACCCAAGGAAGAATCTGCGATCGCCATTTATGAGGTAGGCGGTTAACGAATAGATTCATGCCGTAGAACAGCGCAATTACACCCCCACAGCCTAGGATAACGGCAATAACAATGCTGAGAATTTTGGTCAATACAGTCATGATTTTACTTTCGTTATCGATAGAATAGAGATTAGGTTTTTTCTGTCGTGATAGATTTAAATTCCGAGAGGTTGGCGAGGCATTCTCTAGGTTAGCTGATGCTTAATAAGCCTTAAGACCCAGACTCAGCTTGAACTTTAAGTCAATTAGTCAAATACTAGCTTCAAAGTCAAAGAATTCTAGTCCCCCTCCAAACAAATACTAGTCCCCTCACCCCTTAAAAAATCTATGTCCCTATGACTTCGAGCGTTCTGCGTCTGAGTACAATCTTAACTAATTTAACTCTTAACCGAGTATTCATTCTGCCCAAACCTGAGATGATATAACATCTTAAATCGCATCAATAAATTAGAAAGCCTTAAGCGACGGATTGCAAAATTTACAGGAGAACACTTAATAATGGCACAACTCACTAGTTTGACTCGTGGAGGACTGACGTGGGAACCTCAGTTCGTTCAGGCAATTGATAAAGATAAATGTATCGGCTGTGGCAGATGTTTTAAAGTCTGCGGTCGTAATGTGCTGATGCTGAAGCCTGTTAACGAAGATGGAGAGTTTTTGGATGATGATGAAGATGATGATATTGAGCGTCAAGTCATGACTATCTTCAACTTAAATAACTGTATTGGTTGTCAGGCTTGTTCTAGGATTTGTCCTAAAAATTGCTATACTCATGCTCCTTTGGCAGTTTAGGAATCTTTAGAGGAGTCTAGCTGTTCAGTTTTGCAGAGGAAGTTCATTGCTTAATTTAACACGGTGCTAGAACTTAGGTTGATAGTTTGGGTTCGGATCTCGGCGTTTCGTGTTCTAAGGTCAAAGTTCCGAGGTCTGAGGCTGGAATATCAACCTTTGAGGTCGGAGTTTCGGGTTTTGAGGTCGATGTTTCGAGGTTTAAAGCTGAAATGTCTGGCTTTAAGGTCAATGTTTCGGGTTTTGAGGCTCAAAACCTCAGCCTTTCTACTCCAAAATCAAAGCCCAGAACCCGGAACATCGAGCAAAATACTCCAATCTCCAAGTTCTGAGCCTCAACTTTCACCTTTAGAACTCAAACGGTCACACTTTTTACTACAGCGTTACCTCTTCACTCTTCGCCTTCCGAGGTTTCCGGGCAAACCGTTGTCTCATTTCTCCCACTACAGCATCTAACCCGGCAACATTTCCGCTTGCTTTAGCATAGTTATACACCTGCAACGCCGCTGCATACGCCTCACTACCCACAGCTAAACAGGTATCATCCAACAATTCCTGTAACTGCGTGATTGACAGCAACAGCGGATACAACGACTCAAACAATTGCACATCCTTCCGTAACTCCTCCAAATCAAACGACCTAGGTAAAAAGTCCGGATTCTGCGTCCCCACTTCCAATGCCTTACTAACAAACGCCCGACTCTTATCCCCCATCTTGGGTAACGTCTTGCGTTCCTCTGCACTCAAATCCACTAAAAAAGGTAGCTTTGCCTTAATCATCGCTACCGCATCCATCACCGCATCCCGGTCAGTCTGAGTTAACGTTGCACTAATTGGGGTCATTGCGATCGCTCCTAATTAAAAGAATATCCTCTAGCGTTCCCAAATTTCAGACCGTAACATCAGGTGCGATCGCTAAAACCCTAACCGTTTTGTTTGTATTCTCCTCAGTACTCCCCTATCGTTGCTTACGTTCCGACACTAAAACCTGAGCAATCCAGTCTGGTATATCGGCTAAGTCACTATTACTTTCTGAGGGACTAAGGGGTGAGACAAAGGTATAACAGGGGTCACACTCTCCCGTATCATAAACTTGAATCAGCCACTTATCCGGTAAACCTTCTACTCCAATTTCAACAACATACCAACTTTCACCAATCGGGCGAGACGTAAGTACCGTAAACCACTCCCGATCTTCATGAGGCACTTTCCAATCATCCATCAGAAAGTTTAAGGCTAATTGTTCTGCATGATTTGCGGTTAATGTCATCATAATTCCTACTGACCTGATACTTCAATACCATCAGAATTTAACTGAGGATATAATCCCAATTGTTTAGCCAGTTCACGAGCAACATGGATCAGAAACCTAGCCCCATTCGGATTATTTTCGTGGGTCATTACCGTTGCAACTTGCATCATCGTTTGGACTAAGCCAGCATCAATTAAATCCATCTGAGCATCTAAAACCTCTGGTTCTTGACCATTGGGACAACGGAGTAATTGATCGATTAAATTTAAATATTGCTCTTGGCGTGTTTGGGTCATGATTGGTTAGTTAGCTCCCTAGATTAGTATTGGTTTAAATTTTTAATCATCGTCCTCATTTGGCGATCGCGTCAGGACTTCAAAAACTGTTGTCGCGCAAGATTCCCGTTTCTCATCAATTTCCTTGATTCTTTCCGTTATCTCTTTGGCTTCCTCTAGGTTTCCTAACTTAGCCAAAATCAAACCCTTAGCGGCATAAGCATTTAAGTACAGCCGAATAATTGGGTCATTTTTCCGGCTGATTAATACAGGCTTGAGTTGCTGCCAACTCTCCGGTAATTTTTTATCCTGTTTAATAATAGCCATGACTTTTTCAGCAATATGTAATGCCATTGCTATCTTATTTTTATAGAAAAAATATCGATAAGCTCCAACCAAAACATCTAAATTATTGCCTGATTTCTTTAAAGCCTCGTTGACATACCGTTCTGATTCAATGCTATTGTCCCAACTGTCAGAGGCTAAAACTAATAAGTGCTTAACATCCTCTGGAACCTCGAACCAAGATAATTTAGCGTCGCTAATCTGTATTGCCATATACACTTAAATAATTCGTCTGACAATAATTTTCCCTAGCCTAATGATAAGGCGTGATTTTTTTAGGGTAAATTTTAGAAAGGCTGGCTCTTTGAATTAACGTTATTTCAAGCCATTCAGAGAATGAAGAGGAAAGGTGAGCTTGTACTCAAAAAAACAGGGTTTAAATTGCTTAAACGGTAGGCACAACTTAGGTTAGAGCTTGAAGATATATTTCCTAAACCCTTTGGATAAATCCTAGTACCCCTAGCCTAATAATTCTAGTCCCCTTACCCAAGATAAATTTCAAATCTTGATTCCCTAAGACGTTAAGCCAATGAGTACAGAACTAATTAGCTTTAATAGACTTCTCGATACACCTGTCCTAAAAATAAGGATGAGGGATGAAGGAGAGAATTCTGTTCATTTTTGGTTGTGAACACTAGTTCATGGCAGTCTCTTGATACCTACAAGTATTAAGCTACCCTTGCATTTAAACTTCATCGTATTCACTTCAGAAACAACCGTTAAACCCTCTTCCTCTCTCCCTCTCTCCCCCTCTCCCCATCCGTATCAACAGGCCATTCAAAAGTGCAACAGCTTATTGTTGAGGCCAACTCTCCTCAATATCTTTCAACACAGTATCCACATCTTTCCCCCCAATATAATCAACAATACCCGTCCAGAATGTACCCGTACCTACTGCTCCTGGCATCATATCCGAACCATCGAAGCGAATAACTTTCGCATTGGTTAATATTTCCGCTTGACGTTTGGTAATCTCATCGGGATAAGCCTCTAAACGAACTTCTTTGTGAGGGGAAAGATAACCCCCAAAACTTGCCCAAATTTCATGAGGTTTTGGTGTTGCCAAATATTCCATTAACTTTCTGGCTTCTGGGGTATCATTAAACATTGCCACTACTTCACCCGATACTAAAACAGGCGCACCCACTTCTGGATTAATCATGGGTAATGGAAAAACACTCACATCCTTACCCATAACCACATTTTCAGGGAAGAAAGCCGCAATAAAACTACCTTGATGGTGCATATAACAACTCGGTGGATCTTCAATCAGTCCCTTGGGTGAGTCACCAAAAGGAGTGCTAATTACACCTGTTTTTCCACCCACCACATACTTAGGATTCAGAGCAATTTTACCAAAGGTTTCAAATGCTGTTTTAACGGCGGGATCATTGAAAGGAATTTCATGAGTAATCCAGCGATCATAAACCTCTGCTCCCGACGTATGGAGTAGAATATCTTCCACCCAATCTGTTCCCACCCAACCCGTAGCATTGCCATTTTCTATACCCAAACACCAGGGTACACCCCCATCTGCCACAATCTTATCGGATAAGGTCATCATTTCATCCCAAGTCTTCGGAATTTGATAACCTTTGGCTGCAAATGCTGTAGGATTGTACCAGATTAAACTCTTAACAAATGCTCGATACCAGATCCCATAAATCTTATTATCAACGGTTGCTAAGTTCAGCCAGTCTTGAGCATAATAATTTGATAGTTGCTTCGTGTCCATAAACGTATCAATAGACACTAACTTCCCTTCTCTCGCAAAATCAGCCATTAAACCTGGTTGGGGAAACATAGCAATATCTGGTGCATTTCCAGAGTCTACGCGCACAGGTAAAAGCGTGGCAAATTCATTCGTTCCCTCATACACTACCTTAATACCTGTTGCTTCAGTAAAAGGAGCTAATGCCTTTTGCAATTCTTGTTCACCTTTCCCTGTAACAACTCCCATAATCGTAACTGTACCACTTTTATGAGTCGCTGCTTTGGGGGAGCCACAAGCGACTACAAGCAGGGATAAACTTATGATTAAAGTTAGTGACTGACCAACTTTTTGTGTAAACATTTCTATTTCTTGCCAAGGAGAATAAATGAAACCGTAGCAAGCACCCCAATTACGCCTCGTGACGCATCGTTCAAACTAAGGAATCACAGCCAAAATCAATAGTGAAGCCTTATTCGCTTTTCCAAGATAACTGGACTTCCAAAACTCGGCAACAAATCTGTTGGGAGTGGGGAGTAGGGAGTGGGGAGTGGGGATGGTGAGGCTTTTTGCAGGAAAGTTGAGGTTTGGAACTCGGAAGTTAAATTTCAGAACTCGGCTTTTGCAAATTGGAACTCGAAATGTCCAGTTTAGAACTTGGAAGTTGGACTTTAGAACTCGGCTTTTGTAACTTGGAACTCGAAATGTCAAGTTCCGAACTCGGAAGTTAGACTTCAGAACTCAAAATGTCCAGTTAAGAGTTAGAAATTCCGTTATTTTTGCTCGAACTATCTACCTCAAAACGACAACGGTGAGCAAACAGACACAACTATAGCAGTTCTCCTATAGGATCAAATACACTATTTAGGCTTCATCCTTTATCCTATGGAATCCTACAAAGAAGACTTAGCCTATATTCATGATGTCGGTTATAGCGACTACGCTCTTAAATCGGCTCCTGGTATCTTAGAAATCCTGAATCGTAGTAAAATACATCAAGGTTTAGTCGTAGACTTAGGTTGCGGTAGTGGATTATTAGCCCAAGAACTTGTAAAAGCTGGTTATCATGTTCTGGGGATTGATATTTCTGAGTCGATGATTGCGATCGCACGCGCCAGAGTCCTCAATGCGGAGTTTCGGATCGAATCATTATTCAAAACCAACATTCCCCCCTGTAATGCTGTTATCTCTATCGGTGAATGTTTCAACTATCTGTTCGATTCAGATAGCAATTCCACTTCACTCCTGGAACTTTTCCGTCGCATCTATAATGCTTTAACTCCCAGAGGTGTCTTAATTTTCGATATTGTGGAACCGGGACAGATCCCACCCGGAACTATAACAAAAGGGTTTACTGAAGGAGACGATTGGGTTGTACTGGTGGAAAAAGAAGAGGATCGAGAACAAGAAGTATTAACCCGTCGGATTATTACCTTTCGCAAAATTGGAGACTACTATAGACGAGATGAAGAACTACACCGTCAGCGGTTATACAAGGCGAAGGATATAGCGATAGAACTGCGTCAAATAGGTTTCCGAGTTCAAGTTATGCGTCGTTATGGTGAGTATAATCTACCCAAAGCTCGTGCTGCGTTTATTGCACGTAAACTAAAATGATGTTTGTTGTTTGTTGTTTG
>DNGI01000289.1:20415-20547 GCA_003486645.1 Cyanobacteria bacterium UBA11370
TTGTTGGTTGTTGTTAGTTAGTTCTTGGTTGTGGCGACTTGAACAATACACTTTTTACAAAAGTCGAAGTAACCCCCTCAATCCCCCCAATATAGCAGGGATAATTCATAGTCAGGACTTACGCAAGTGTCA
>DNGI01000289.1:20593-20764 GCA_003486645.1 Cyanobacteria bacterium UBA11370
GCCAGTTGCGTAAGTCCTGAATTCTTGACTACCATGCAAAGACACCCCTCACCTGAAGATTAATCGAATGCACCGCTGTATTTACTCCAGCAGTCGCAGCATGATTAGTGAAGTTTTAGAACCACTGAAAACTATATATAAAGATTATGTAAAGTATATATATATATATGT
>DNGI01000289.1:20979-21417 GCA_003486645.1 Cyanobacteria bacterium UBA11370
TATATATATGTATATATTATATGATTGTGTAGAAACCCAGTTTCTCAGGAAACGACGCAGTAATTTCAAATCCCAATAAGTTAAGGAGATCCTGATTGTGGCAACCATTACTGGTAGCATTTTTAACGATAACAATACCACTAACGGAACTCCACTGATTTATCGCCCTAGTTTGATTGGCACAGAATTTGCCGACATCATCGATGGATTGAGTGGCAATGATACCCTCAATGGTGGGTCTGGCGATGATACCCTCTATGGTGGATCTGGTAATGATAGCCTTTTTGGTGGGTTTGACAATGACACGCTCTATGGTGGGTTTGGCAATGATACCCTCGATGGTTACTTTGGTAATGACAAGCTCTATGGTGAAGCTGGCAATGATACCCTTGATGGTAACTTTGGCAATGACGAGCTATATGGTGGAGATGGTCGTGA
>DNGI01000289.1:21675-21871 GCA_003486645.1 Cyanobacteria bacterium UBA11370
GGCAATGATATCCTATCTGGTGGAGGGAATGGTGTAGGGGGATTTGCAGAGCGTGATACCCTGACTGGCGGATTGGGTAATGATATTTTTGATTTTAATTTCCTTGAGGATAGTCGAGGTGGTTCGTCAGCACGGGATGTTATTACTGATTTCGTAGGAAACGGTAACTTAGCAGGTGACAGAATCGACTTATCTG
>DNGI01000289.1:22085-22455 GCA_003486645.1 Cyanobacteria bacterium UBA11370
CGACTTATCTGATATCGATGCCAACTACAATATCACAGGCAACCAAGCCTTTACTTTTATTGGGAGTGCTGCATTCTCTGGGCTAGGTCAAGTTCGTTATTCAGGAGGTATTCTCCGAGCTAACATTACTGGAGATTTAGCTGCTGACTTTGAGGTTAGTCTGACAGGATCTCCATCACTAGTAGTGAGCGACATTATCCTGTAATCAACCAAATCCGGTGATGATAGACTACTTGTTCTGTTGACTCAGATCTTGCACCATTTTTAATAAAGCAGTTACCCTAAGCGTGGTTAAAACCGCACCTCTCATAGTTCAAGTCGGTTGAAACTCAGATCTTGCACCAGTGCCAATAACCCGCCAGTGGTTAAA
>DNGI01000289.1:22685-28263 GCA_003486645.1 Cyanobacteria bacterium UBA11370
GTCTCATAGCTAAAGTCGTCTAAAGACGACTGGACAAGAGTTTTAGTCCATTTCAATGGACTTAAGCTATTAGCCCGGAGTTTTAACTCTGGGCGGGTTTTCGGGTTTACTGATAATGGTGCAACATCTCAATTGAAACCGATCGCCTAGATAAATCCCCTTAAGATCGAATTAGCCATTAGCCATATCCTAGTTTATAGCTAGTAACTTACGTTAATAGAAAACCAACAACCAACAACCAACAACCAATTTAAAACTCCCGACGCGAAAAGATTAAAATTGCGATCGCTAACAGCAGAATCGTATAAACTACTGCATATACGGCATGACCTAATAATGTTAAAGACGGTGGGAGTAAACCATAAACGGCTTCATTCTTTAAATTCAGACGCGATAAATCAGGTAAAACTAGGTAAAGACTTTCGGTTATTCTTTGTATATTAGGATTTTGACTTAATTGTCCCAATTTGACTAAATCAGGACTCAAATGTCCCATCAAATAAACCCCAAACGTGAGCAGGGTTGCCAGCAGTGAGCTAGTAAACACACCAAATACTAGTGCTACTGCTGTAAGCAAACCCAGTTCTAAAAACAGATAAAGAACTGAAATTAAGATACTCCCGACAGGGTAATCAATCTTACTAAAACTCAGTAAACCTAAATAAATTCCTGTCAACGCTACCATCAATACAGCTAATACACCCGATAAACCTAAATGTTTCCCAATGATAAATTCAGCACGAGAGAGAGGTTTAGGAATTAAAACTAATACAGTACGTTTTTCTATTTCTTTATTTACCAAACCCGTCCCCACAAACACAGCAACGAGTACCCCTAATACACTAATTGCCGCTAAACCAAAATCGAGGAAAATTTTATTTTCTGTGGTTGCAGCAACTTCCGGTAAAAGACGTAAAGCAATGACTAACAACAGCGCGAAAAAACCAATAATATAAAAGACGCGATCGCGCATTACTTCCCGGAAACTATTCGATGCAATGACCCAAATTCTCAAAAAACTTGCTGTTGGCATATTGGTTGTTGGTTGTTGGTTTTTTGTTATTAGTTGTTGGTTGTTGGTTGTTTATTAATGCTTAGTTGGTAGTAATCAAGTAGAAAAACGATGGACAACGGACAACAAACAACCAACAACAAATCATTGAGTAGCAGCAAACGATTCTCCGACTCCCCATCCAGTAGCAGGGTTACATTTTACCTCACTAATTTGGAAACTTTCTTCACCTATTTGTTCGTTAACCGGAGTGATTTGACAGGATTTAGTAATAGAATAAGGTTCAGATTGGGAGCGAGGACCTTGCCAAAGCGCTTGCAGTTCTAAGTTATATCCAGAACCTCGCATCGAAATATTTTTATACTCCACTTGCCAAAACTCATCTTCCTTAATCTGAATCTGAGCTGAAGCAATTTCCTGCTTCATTTCCTCCTTCACTTGATTGGTAATCTTTCGGAGTAACTCCTCTCGTTTTTTGGGGAGGAGAACTCGTTCAACATCTGACCAAGGTTTATCATTTAATTCATCTTTTAACTTGGATGCTGTCAAATCTAAAATTGAAATCCCTCTCGGCAATATTTTTACTTGAGGTATATTTACTACTTCTAGAGTTGGCATTTGTACAACAAAAGCACTTTGTCGGAAATTATCTGTCAGTAGGGTAGGATATTCAATTAACCAATTCTGCACCACAAAGTAAAACTGAAACCAACAGCTTAGAATGAGTTGGCTAGTCAACAGAAGAGCTAAATTTTGACGTTTTTCCTTGGGTGGTATTTTCGGTTTGAAATTTTCATCTAAACAAGGAGGTAACGCCGCAATAACAGCAGATATTAATGGCCAAGCAATTAAAGCTTTTGGTGATAATTCACCGACGAATGCTCGAAAGATATAAATACTAGTGATTGCACCAGTAATCCAAGGACTCAAAGGCACATCGCCAATTCTGAGCGCTTTGTTAGCCGTTGTTCCCCAGTAAACCCCTAAAATTAAAAAAATACATCCAAAATGAGCCAGTAAATCTCGCATTAAACCCGTAGCCAGCCATGCCATAAAGACAGAAAAAAGGCTGAGCATAATCAGAGTTTGCCAAGAAAATGAATTCGGAGGATCGAAGCTACCTAGCAGCGATTTAACCCGATCCAAGAACCCGTTGTAGAACGTTGTAAAAAATTTAAGCATAGCGATCAAGTCAGACTGTTGAACTGAAGAAAACGCAACACTAGAAGCAGTAAAATTGCGCTATAGCTATAGGCATTTGCCAGAAGAACAACTAGACCAGTATTAGGCGGGGAATTTTTATTAACTTGCTCAATCCCATGGAGCAATCTCGGTCGCTTACGAACGAGTTTTGATGTTGAATTTGAGCGTTCTGGAACCCTATCGAGCACAACTTGGAGTAATTCTAATCCAATTAATTTAATGAAGAAGGTCAAGAAAAAAATAGCAATTCCTACCGCAATAATCACCGAATTCCATTGGGATAGCTGAGGATCAAAAAGGCGATCAAAAAAAATATAACTAATGACCTGAGCTTTTAAAGCCTGGCTTAGTAAGTTTTGAACGGCAAAAAACGTTAACCAACCAATCCCTGTAGCGAGTAAATTGACGAACATCGCATATTCAACACTCGTTTTGCGACTGATTCTTAATTTACGATAGAAGATTCTAGCTTCCAGCGCGATCGCTATCACCAGGAATAACACCTGAAACAAAATCATCTCTAAGGGTAAAACAGTTTCTCTCATCAGAACACCTCCGAAGTTAGAAACTCTGTGTCTAGGCTTCGCCTCGCTTCCCTAACAGACCAGAGAGGAAAACGAGCTAGCAGTTTTAAATGCCTACAAATTGCTATAATTAGTATTAGCAATGAACCAATCACTGCACCGTTAATCAGTCGGTAGGCACTTCCCTTGTGGATACTTCGCCGTACATTTGCGAAGCAAAGCTTCGACAAGGTTTGCAGTAACGTCAGGGGTCTGAAATAAACGCAAATTGGGGAGCTATAAACCGAACCTAGACAACAACATAGAAGTAGGGGGTTCCAAGGCTGAATCCTGCCTTGGGTAAAACTTCTAAGGTGCGTGTGAATACAAGTAAGCTCAATGGAGCAATCCGGAGAGTCTAGCGGTAATTGACACCACCGTGATGCCAAAAACCTTCGTTTAACTGTTGAATTGGTGACGCTGTATTGCATAAATACTTGACCGTTTAATGGTGAAAACTTTTGAGGGTGAGTATGGTTCAAGAACTGACTAAGGAGTCTTTTCTTCTTAAGCAAGAATTGGCGTGTCTTTAGACCGCAGAGTGTCAATACGGCCTTCTGCCTTCCCGTTGCCGTGGAGGACTCTACACTTTTCCCTATACTATAGGTTGCAGGGACAGCAGGGTAAGCGTTATCTTAAACTTTCCCCATATTCCCCACTCCCAACTCCGGACTCCCCACTTTCACGCAGAGGATGATTAATGACCAGAACGGGTATTGGTATTCGCACAGCAGTTGAGCGTTCTGAGCGCATCACAGGTCAAATTCACGTTTATGATGGTGCGGGGAAAGGTAAATCTCAAGCGGCGTTGGGTGTTGTGTTACGCTCAATTGGATTGGGGATTAACTCTACCGAGTCCAGTCGGGTTTTATTGCTCAGGTTTCTCAAAGGGTCAGGACGCACTTATGATGAAGATGCCGCCATTGAAGCCTTGCGTCGAGGATTCCCCCACTTAATCGATCAAGTTCGCACGGGACGCGGTTCGTTTTTTACCAAAGACGAAGTAACCCGCTTTGATGCACTAGAGGCGCAACGGGGATGGGATGTTGCTAAAGGTGCGATCGCCTCTGACCTTTATTCGGTTATTGTTTTAGATGAGTTAAACCCGGTTCTAGATTTAGGCTTACTTTCTATCGAGGAAGTCGTCCAAACCCTGAAAAACAAACCTCCCAGTCTAGAAATTATTGTCACAGGTCGAGGCACACCTCAAGCCCTACTGGATATTGCTGATTTACATAGCGAGTCAGTCCCCCACGATCACCCAGTATCCAGGGAACAGGGAATTGAAGGAATCGAAATTTACACAGGTGCAGGGAAAGGGAAATCCACAAATGCCCTAGGCAAAGCCTTGCAAGCGATTGGTCGCGGAATTAGCATTGATAAGTCCCATCGTGTGTTAATCGTGCAGTGGTTGAAAGGCGGTTCAGGTTATACCGAAGATGCGGCGATCGCAGCCTTAAGACAAAGTTACCCGAATTTAGTCGATCATCACCGTTGTGGACGAGATGCGATCGTCTGGCGAGGACAGCAGCAGATTTCAGATTATGTCGAAGCGGAAAGGGGTTGGGAAATTGCTAGAGCTGCGTTAGCCTCTGGATTATATAAAACCATTATTATGGACGAACTCAATCCTACCGTTGACCTGGAACTCTTACAAATTGAACCCATAGTAGAAGCGCTACTCCGTAAACCCCGCGATACTGAAGTGATTATCACAGGCCGCTGCCAAAATCAACCCGCTTACTTTGATCTGGCGACAGTTCACTCTGAGATGATTTGTCACAAGCACTATTGTGAGAAAGGTGTTGATTTAAAGCGAGGCGTAGATTTTTAAATCGGGTGTGGGGTGTAGGCAAATAGAAGAGTTTTATTCTAAGAACTAAGCTAAAAAATTTGAGAACTCTATATAACGTAAGTTGCTAGTTATAAACTAAGAGATGGCTAATTGCTAATTGTTCATTGCTAATTGCCATTAGCCATTAGCGATTAGCCATTAGCGTATCTTATAAATATGAGAACCCCTATAAACTATCCATCAAGGAGAAACTGCTATGACAATCACCACCAATCGCATTATGACTCTGGCGGAATACCTCAACTATGACGACGGCACAGATACCCGCTATGAACTCGTCAATGGAGAGTTGGTGGAAATGCCTTCAGAAAGTGATGTGAATCAGGCGATCGCAATTTTCCTACTCTTTGCCTTCGGGCAATTTATTCCTCCTAGATTATTGCGACGGGGCACAGAAATTGTCGTGACGGGTTCCCGTACCACTACGCGAATTCCGGATTTGATAGTACTAACAGAAGAACTCGCTACCGTCCTCAGTGGAACGACAAGAAGTATCATCACTTCCGATATGCCTCCACCCGCTTTAGTTGTAGAAATCGTTTCTCCCGGAACAGAAAATGAGCAACGAGATTATCGCTACAAACGTTCTGAATACGGGGCACGGGGAATCACAGAATATTGGCTAGTCGATCCGCAGCGGGCTGTGGTGATAGTATTAACATTAGTGGCAGGATTCTATGAAGAAGCTCTGTTTCAAGGAAGCGATCCGATTGCCTCATCCACCTTTCCAAACCTTCAATTGACCGCCGCACAAATTCTTTTAGCCAGTAATTAGAGGGCTAAGGAGAAAAAAATGGTGGCTTACTTATAGCGAGTCTATTTGATTCGTGAACAAGGAGAGACAAGGAGAGACAAGGGAGACAAGGGAGACAAGGAGGAGGTGTTTTACAAATCATTTAGACTGGCTATATAGAATTTAGCAGTTAGCTATAGTATGTCCATTTA
>DNGI01000045.1:0-5499 GCA_003486645.1 Cyanobacteria bacterium UBA11370
TGTCCCCCTTGTCCCCCTTGTTCACAAATCAAATAAACTCGCTATAGAAGGGTGGGCATAACCCACCCCAACAGAGTTTAAGTCCCTGAAGTCCAAGAATTCATATATTCAATTTGTTCTGATGTTAGGGTATCAATTACAATCCCCATCGCTTGTAACTTCAGTCGCCCAATTTCTTTATCTACCTCAGCCGGAATCGAATGTATCCCGGCTTCTAGCTTACCCTTATTCTTCACCAGATATTCGCAAGCCAACGCCTGGTTCGCAAAACTCATATCCATCACTGCACTGGGATGTCCTTCGGCGGCAGCTAAATTAATCAAACGCCCTTCACCCAAGACCACAACAGATTTACCATTTTTCAGCACATATTGCTGAGTAAAATTCCGTACCTGTCGCACTTCCGTCGCTTGGGTGGCTAAACTCTTAAGGTCAATTTCAATATCAAAGTGACCGGAATTACAAACCATTGCCCCATCTTTCATCACCTCAAAATGTTCTTGACGAATGACGTGCTTGTTCCCTGTTACTGTAATAAACAAGTCGCCTTGAGGGGCTGCTTCACTCATCGGCATTACCCGTAAACCATCCATCACCGCTTCAATAGCTTTCACGGGGTCAATTTCGGTGATAATTACATTAGCGCCCATGCCTCGCGCCCGTAGTGCCGCGCCTTTGCCACACCAACCATATCCGGCAATGACAACCGTTTTCCCAGCGAGTAGAACGTTCGTTGCCCGAATAATACCATCTAAGGTGGATTGACCTGTGCCGTAGCGATTATCAAAGAAATGCTTGGTATCCGCATCATTGACATTCATCGCCGGGAAGGTGAGAACCCCATCGCTGAACATCGCCCGCAACCGGACAATTCCTGTTGTCGTTTCTTCCGTCGTACCGATCAGATCAGGAATTTGGTGTTGCCGTTCCTGCACTAAGGTTGCTGTCACATCGCCCCCATCATCAATAATCAGATTGGGTTTGTGATCGAGAGCAATTTGCACATGGCGGTGATACGTCTCGTTATCTTCTCCCTTGTAGGCAAAGACAGGAATGCCATAATCAGCAACTAAGCAAGCCGCAACATCATCCTGGGTGGAAAGGGGGTTACTGGCAATCAGAAGGGCATCCGCACCTGCGTTTTTGAGCGCGATCGCTAAATGAGCCGTTTCTGTTGTCACATGGCAACAAGCAATCAAGCGAATACCTGCTAAGGGTTTCTCCTGAGCAAAACGTTCCTGAATTTGCCGCAAAACGGGCATTTCCCGCCCTGCCCATTCGATCCGTTGTTTACCTAGGGGAGCGAGAGAAAGGTCTTTAACTTCGTGTTTCAGTACGGTAGACGTTGCTGTCATGGATTTGGCTATTCCTAAACAAGGGCATTGTCATCTTACCTAAATTACTCGATCCTCCATCCCTACATCATTTTTTTTACTGATTCGGTAGACCCGATGAGAATAAAGAGCGATCAGAATCAATGACATGAACTACTAAGCTGTTCAGCATCTAGATTGGGATACCTAACTCCCTCAAAGGGAATAGGGAACAGGCAACAGGAAACGGAGAATACCCAATTTAAATGCACATCAGCTTAAAAATTTATTACTAAAGATGCCTCTTTTGAGGGAGGATCGCTTCAAAGAGTCCCTTGCTAGTATGTGCTTTCAAGTTGAAACAGAAACAGCAGGACATCTAAAATGAACTTTTCATCTTGGACAATTGCTGGAGCGATCGCTATAGCAAGCTGGGTGACATCTCCAGTTCAGGCTCAGTTGCCCGGTTTCCCAAATTTGAATCTACCAACTCCCGACTCGCTCAAGCAGAAATCAGAAGATACCGCCGTTTCTGATTGTCTTCGACTGGATGGTCGCTGTCTCTTTGAAATTGCCAGAACGGAGGATCAACCTTTAGCTGAACGAATTCAAGGGATTGACCAGCGATTGCAGGATATCACGAGTACCTACCTCAAAAACGATACTGTTGAATTAGAGTTTCGCCAAGAGCTAGACCCAAAAAGCAATTTACCCAATATCTACGTCTCAGCCGTGGATGGGCGAGGGAACTTGGTCAAGGAAGTTCGCCTGATGAGTGTTACTGATAAAGATGCCGATCTTAAAGGCGTTTCTCTTGAAGATCGAGCCGATCAGATCCTACAACAGCTCGAACAAGGACTCGAACAAGCCCAACAAGAGCGTCAACCGAAAGTGATTACCCGTCGAGTTGGCATTGCTGTCGGGACTGGTATGGGAATGATTGTCATCAGTCTAGTCATTTCTTACTGGCAATCCCGCTCGAAACAATCCAAAACTGAATTGGAATCCTCTCACTCATCTAGCGCCGATCCCATATCCACTCAACTCCACCAAAAGCAACAGTGGAATCTGACAGAAGTTCAACACCGACTGTTACAACTCGCTCAAGCTGCAATTTGGACAGGTGGAAGCCTATTTATTTTAGGTCTATTTCCCTACACTCGCACCCTACAGCTCTTAATTGTTTCCAGTGTCAAAATTCCCTTGCGGCTGGGAGGGGTTGGCTTGGGAACCTATGTGGCGATTCGACTGTGCTATGCCTTGATTGACCGATTTTCTTCCGTACTGGCTACTAATCATTTACTCACTCCAGAAGGCGATCGCCGCTCACGGTTGCGAGTATCCACGGTTTCGGGAGTGACGAAGAGTATCGTCACTGTGGGTGGAATTGGAGTGGGAGTCTTGATTGCTCTAGCGGTGGTGGGTGTTGATATTGGCCCATTGCTAGCGGGTGCGGGAATTATTGGTTTTGCCTTGTCCTTGGCATCTCAAAACGTGATCAAAGATGCACTTAATGGCTTTTTTATTATTCTGGAAGACCAATATGCCATTGGCGATGTGATCGCTGTGGCAAATGTGAGTGGTTTGGTAGAGAACATGAATCTGCGGATTACTCAGTTACGCGATGCCGAGGGACGATTAATTACGATTCCTAATAGTGAAATGAAAATTGTTGCTAATCTATCCAGTACTTGGTCACGAGCTGATTTAAGTATTCCAGTCACGTATCAGGTTGATGTGAATCAAGCATTGGAATTAATTAATCAAGTGGCGCGAGAGATGATCGCTGATCAAAACTGGCGGGAACAGATCCTCGATCAACCCCAGGTTTTAGGTGTAGATGATTTTGGTAGTCGTGGTATTACTATTCGGGTCTGGATTAAGACCCAGCCGTTGAAGCAATGGGATGTGGCTAGGGAGTTCCGCCGACGGCTAAAGGTGACATTTGACCAAGCCGGGATACCGATTCCCTTACCTCAGCAGGAAGTTTGGTTTAACAACAATTTACCGATGGAATCTTTGGTTAATGGTCAAGGCGATCGCAAGGGTCAGGGAGAGTACATAAAAACAGACTGAATTAAGCTGTTCTAACTCTAATTTACAGGGTAGTGATCAACCAAAAGGAACAGGGGACGGGCTGATCAGCGATAAAACCTTCGCCTGAGCGTCCAGGACTTCTCTCATTTTTAGTACTTACGTACTATAATAAAAGGGTAAGAGGATCTACCCACTTAACGCCTGAACCCCTGAATAGCCAAGGTTTTTCCCCATGACCAAGTACTACATCCTCAGTATCAACCCCAATGCCCAATATGAATGGGAACAGTACATCTTACGTGATCCCATCACAGCAGAACGTCCAGATTTTGCTAGTTTGATTGCTCAAGCGGTGGGAGACGAGACGGGTTCTTATTTAGTGGCAGTCAATATTGAAGTGAAAGTTTTAGAGCAAGCCCCAACTCCCCAAACCCAAAAGGTTCCCGTCGATGTAGCCGGGGTAACTCTCAATCCCCAACGGTCAGAATGGGTTGCGTAGTGGTTTATGTCATTCATTATGGGGGGTGTAGAGACGTTGCAATGCAACGTCTCTACAGAATGTAAACCATCACAACTAATGACATGAATCACTAGTGAACGATTTGGGATTTTTGCAACCCCTAGCGTTGAGGTATAAACCAAAACCTTTAACTTTGTGTAGGAAGTATAGATATGAACTTGAGTCAGTACCCAGCCGCGATCGCCCAAGCTGCTCAAACCGTTAATGAGTTAGATGCTCAACTTAGTGCTGTACAATTAAATATTAATCGCCAGGAAGCGAATGCGGATAAGAAAGTAGCGTTTGAGTCAGATTTGAAAAATGACTCTCAACGCAAAGCACGGCGATTTGAACTGTTAGAGGTCAATTTAGAGTATCAACACGCCCTAAATAGCTTGATGCGGTTAACCACCCAAAAAGCCAACGCGATCGCACAGCTAGAATATCTCCGCAACCAGTTTAGCGTTGCCAAACTCGAAACCCGATTAGCGATCGCTCGACAACTTGCGGGTTCAGAGATGGGTGATCTTTTGCTTGGCGTTTAGGAAGAGGGGGAGAAAGGGAGAAAGGGAGAGGGGGAGAGGGGGAGAGGGTTGAACCGGAAAGTGTGTTAATTGAAAAATATCTAATTGATACCAAGTTGCGTTCATACGTAGTACTTTCTTTCCCCCTTATCTCCCTTATCTCCCTCGTCTCCCTTGTCCTCCTCATCCCCCCTGTCTACTAATATGAGCAGCAACTTGGTATTAGAGACACAACAGCTTAAAGGGGAAAGGGAAAAGACTAACGGCTTTCACCCTTCCCCATTTCCCTTTTACCTTGTACCTTCAATTACAGGTTGCAATTTGGCACAATAGTTATAGATGCTTAGTTCTTGTTCGATACTGAGCGAATTACCAGAACGATTCTATGACTATTGTTACTTCCCAAGAAATTGCTCAGTTTCGCTCTCAATTAGCCAATTACACCGAAGCAATGGTAGCCCTGGATGCAATAGAAGATTGTGAAGGAGATTTGGAAGATGCAGCGATCGCACTCGCCATCCGTGCGGGACAACAACCTCAAACTGATAATGCTGACTGGTTAGATGCGCTGGCTAAAAAATGTCGTGCTGTAATTTGTCAGCCTGAATTTCGTGAAGACTTACTCAATGGTTCTTATGCAAGGGTAATTGAATACCTTGCAGGAACGCCTCTACTTCCATCGATCCTAGCTGCACCCGTGTTAATGTATGTGGTTCAGCATGGCGTAAACAGTTTTTGTGAACCTCTAGACTCTCAGTTTTAACGATTAGTAATTTCGTTTGGCGTTGAGAAACCACATTCATGATCTGAGTCTTTAAAGCTTTTCTGGTTCTTGCTTAAACACAAGCTCAAGAAAAATTGCACAACCCGTCACATAACTCACTAAAAATAATAGTCCTAGCATAACTATCACCTCCATTGATAGATACATCCCATTAGACGTAGGTTATGCACTTTAGTTTCAATTCTTTACAAAATACTTTTAGATTTTAGATTGCGCCGCTGCATTAATGGATGCAAGGATTGAGAAAAATCCACTCTGCCAAAGTGTCACTAACTCATGTATCACATTTCTGTTCTAAATCGGTGCTATAACACCTAAACCATCCGTTACATCCGCTAAACC
>DNGI01000045.1:5788-9133 GCA_003486645.1 Cyanobacteria bacterium UBA11370
TCCGCTAAACCCATCCGTTGCCACAATTCTACTCCTTTTCGCGCTCCAACAGTAACGTTACTGGCCCATCATTTTCTATCAAAACATTCATCATCGCCCCAAACTCTCCCGTTTCCACCCGCAACCCACTCTGACGCAATTTATTCACAAATTGTTCGTAAAGTGCTTGCGCTGATTCGGGTGTAGCAGAACTAGAAAAGGAAGGACGACGACCTTTCCGACAGTCACCATAGAGGGTAAACTGGCTAACAACTAACAATTCTCCCCCGATTTCTTGAACTGATTTTTCCCAGCGATCGCCTCCAGTATCATGACTTGGAAATAAGCGCAGTTCTAAACATTTTCGCACCATCCAGTCAATTTCGACTTCGGTATCAGTATCAGCAATACCAACAAGCAGGTTTAGTCCTGAACCAATTTGACCGATGATTTTATCATTAACTGTAACTTGAGAGGATTTAACTCGCTGGATAATAACGCGCATAGTGAGTGTTAAATCATATCGGGTTGGATACCCATAGTTAGAAGGGGAAGAGAGGAAGAGGAGGAGAGGGTGTTAGCGCAGCGGAACGCAGTTCGGGAGAGATGTTTTATCATAAGCAATTAGGCGAACGTAATATATGGCTTTTCTCAAATGGGAGAGGTAAATTTACAGTAGAAGTTAGGAGTCCAGAAGTTTGAATTCAGCACTCAGGAGTCAGAAGTTCTGAATTGTGAACCTGACAGCATAAAATATCACCCTCTCATGAACAGCTTGCATGACATCTTTAATCGCAACTTAAATGCCTCGTACCCCTAGATTAAAATTTGACCGTGGCACTCTAGTATTACACCCACCCCCACGGGGTAAAGTTTGGGTAGATTATGCCACATGGGATGATCGGGTAGAAAAGTTTCGTATCCCTGCTATTCACTATCGCCCATTAGTAGAATTACTGCAATCTGAGGGGATTGATTTTATTGATGATGCTAAGGAATTTATCCCTTTGGAACTCGTTTCTAGTTTTGAGATGGAACCTTATCTCCATCAACAGGAAGCACTTTTAGCTTGGAAGCAAGCAGGACGGCGGGGTGTGGTAGTATTACCGACAGCAGCAGGTAAAACCTATTTGGCACAATTGGCGATGCAAGCCACGCCTCGGAGTACGCTGATTGTAGTGCCAACATTGGATTTGATGCACCAGTGGTATGCTCAGTTGGAGGCAGCATTTCCAGATATTGAAGTAGGGTTGTTAGGGGGAGGTTCGCGCGATCGCACTCCAATCCTTATTTCCACTTATGATAGTGCTACCATTCATGCTGAATCCTTGGGTAATCTGTACGGGTTGTTAATTTTTGATGAATGTCATCACTTACCCACTGATTTTTATCGCGTGATTGCTGAATATGCGATCGCGCCTTATCGATTGGGATTAACGGCAACTCCGGATCGTTCTGATGGTCGTCACAATGATCTTAACGCCTTAATTGGTGTCGAAGTTTATCGCAAATCTCCCGATGAATTAGCGGGGTTAGCGTTAGCGGAACATGAGGTAGTGCAGATTAAGGTTAAGCTATCTCAAAAGGAACGCGATCGCTACAATTATTGCATCAAACTCCGCAATGATTTCTTAAAGGAAGCCAATATTTATCTGGGTGGTATTAATGGGTGGCAACGGTTTGTACAAGTAAGTGCAGGTTCTCAAAAAGGACGGCGTGCGATGTTGGCGCATCGAGAAGCAAAGGAAATTGCATTGGGTACGGAAGGGAAATTGCGAGTGTTGGGGGATTTACTGGCTAAACATTACCCGGAACGTATCCTAATTTTTACCAATGATAATGCTACAGTATATCGGATTTCTCAGGAGTTGTTAATTCCAGCTCTTACCCATCAAACACCCGTTAAAGAACGCCATGAGATTCTAACTCGTTTTCGAGAAGGAGAGTATAAAACCTTAGTTGCTTCTCATGTGTTAAATGAAGGGGTTGATGTTCCCGATGCGCGGGTGGCGATTATTTTATCAGGTACGGGTTCGGAACGGGAATATGTGCAGCGATTAGGTCGGGTTTTGCGTAAAGGTTCCGATCAAAATAAATTAGCATTGCTGTATGAAGTGGTGGCGGAAGATACAACGGAAGAAGGAACCTCTCAACGGCGACGGGGTTCGAGTGGAAAAAATGAACGTCAAGAAGTCAAGAAACCAGAAAAGCCAAAGCCTCAACAATTGGAAATTTTACCCTCTCAACCCTATGAAGTGGGGCGATCAACCACACCGAAAGCGGCTGAGTCGGCGACTAAGTGGGGTGAAGATGAGATATTCTGAAATCAAGCGACTGGTACGGGAGGATATTAAGCGGTTACACATTGAGTCAGAAGTTAGGAGTCAGTTCCCACCAACAACGAACAACCAACAACCAACAACCAATTACTTATCATCGCTCATATTCCACATAATCCACTTGTCTATCATCCAGATGAGGAGGGATCACGTCAGCCCGTCGTCGGGTTGGTACAGAATAGGGTAAGGCATTGTAGGGATTTGGAACCACATAGGTTGTTCGAGAAGGACGTTGCTGCTGACGGGAAAGCACAGCTAACACTCCAACAACAACAACACCACCACTGATCGTAACTGCCATTCCTCCCAGTCCCCAAACTAGACCTGAAAGGATTGAGTTTTCTTGCTGCTGAACTTGCTGCTGAGTTGGGGTTGGCGGTGGCGCGGCTGCAATCTGACCCGGCATCGGAGTACCATTAGTTTGCCCAGTAAGATTATCAATAATAAGCTGCTGTTGTTGCAGTTGAGCTTTTAGCTGCTCAGTTTCCGCTCGCTGCTGTTCTAGCATACCTCTGAGACGCTCCATCGTCACCTGTTGTTGCTCAAACTCACTACCCGGTAAACCCGGTGAAGTTGGAGTTGGGGTTGCCGGGTTCGTCCCATAAGGATTATAAGGGTTATAAGGATTAGTCGGTGAGATGGGTGCTGGTTGAGCAGGAGCCAGGTTAGCCACACCCAAACTATCTCCACCCTTTAGCATAAACAGAACTGCCACTCCCGCAAAGGCAGCCCCCGTCAGGAATGCCATACCATCACTCATCGCTGTTACCTCTCCACTGGAACTGAATCACAACTCGTTGCCACTGATACACGCTGACCATCTCTACTGGGAACGTATTAGGCTGGGATTGATATGCCATTTACTCCGTTAAGGTGGTTAGTCGTTTTGTTCACTCGATACTCTGCTTTTAAATTCAAAACTAGTTTGGCTAAATTGTCTACCTTAAGGGATCTTAAAATGTTCTGAGTTTTTCTGAACATCGTTTTGAAAATGGGGAGTGGGGAGATGGGGAGTGGGGAGTGGGGA
>DNGI01000045.1:9337-9537 GCA_003486645.1 Cyanobacteria bacterium UBA11370
AGATGGGGAGTGGGGAGTGGGGAGTGGGGGGAGACAAGGAGGAAACTCTTATCCCTTACCTATAGACTCTTGGCGTTATACCAACATCATTATCGATAATCCGGATTACCACCCTTACTGATAGATGCTAGCAGCTTATCCCAAGATTGAGCTATTGAATTCCCACTCCCCATGGAAGAGTTTTGTTAGCGTAGCGGGAC
>DNGI01000044.1 GCA_003486645.1 Cyanobacteria bacterium UBA11370
TTAATTGTGATGAATGATATCCAGTAGAGACGTTGCAATGCAACGTCTCTACACCTCCCATAATTAATGGCATGAACCACTAGGAACCTGCCACCTGCATTTCTCGATCCATCAACCACTTCTTGAAACTACCAGGATTCACAATTCCAGCTTGCACCATGCGCGTATTGCATTCATGTGCCGCTTCAATAAATAAACGCGCTTCTTCAATCAACTGCTTAGAACGATCTAGATCCACTGAATCATTACGATGTTCATACGCATTGAACAAATAACTCGCAAATTTACCTCCAGCAAATGGATCAAAAAATAGCTTCGTATCGTAGAAATATTGGCGGAACTCACTCACAATTGCATCGGGATTATTCGGAATATCAACATTCGGCACCTTCAGCAAAGCTTGCGCTGCACTCAGCATCGCTTCTAGTGCTTTATCTGCGGCTTTCTTAACATTGCCATTCGTCGAATCTCCCTCTAACAAAAGAGTCGCATCAAAATAAGCACTTTCCGCCTTTGCTACACCAAAATCGGTTAACGAGACAACCTCACCTGCACATTCTCCAACGCCAATATCTCCAATCGTATATTCACGCGCATCGCCCCAATCGGTATAGAAGGATTTATCCACACTATAAGCAGGAACTTGCACAAACGGTTGCACTCGTTCCTTAATTTCCTTCTTCCCGATCCGGTTAACAAACTGCGGGAACTTCTCACCATTTTGGCGTTCCCGCATATACATATCCACCAAAAATTCCACCACATCGGGTATATTTTTGGAAGGAAGTACGCCCAAAGATTGCCCATATTGAGCCGCATTATTGTCCCATTCACCCCCTAAAATCAGATGGAAATGGGGAACACGATGGCGATCAACCAAACGACTCGATCCGTAGAAGCCAATTTCTGCTACCATTTGCTGACCGCAGGAATTGAAACAACCACTAACTTTAATCCGAATATCCTTCACGGCTTCTTCGTATTGCCAGCCTTTAATAGTTAGGCGATCGCGTAATTCCGCCGCTAAACCGCGAGAACTGGAAATCCCTAACTTACAGGTATCTGTCCCTGGACAAGACGTAATATCAACGATAGATTCCGCCCCCGCCGTATGCAAATTAATCGCTTTTAGCGCTAAGTAAAGTGCAGGTAAATCGGCTTCATGAATCCACCGCAACAGCAGATTTTGTTCAACGGTAGTGCGAGTGCTATCGGGGGTAAAGCGACGGGCAATATCAGCAACACCGCGCATTTGTTGAGAGGTTAAATCACCCAAAGGTAGGGCAATACTAACACAGGTAAATCCTTCTTGTCGTTGATAATAAACGTTGGTAAACTTCCATTTTTCAAACGCTTCTACATCTTCTCCCAAATCAATCGATTGACCTGTAGAAACAGGTTCAGGCAATCCCGATTCCTCAAAACTAGGAATAGTTTCCAACCAATCTGTCCATTTGGGATCATTTTCCAACGTCGCCCGTTCTTCTTTAACTAAACGTCGGAATTCATCAATACCCAGCTTAGAAACCAGAAACTTAATTCGCGCCTTATTCCGATTTTTCTTTTCACCTAAACGAGCATACACTCTAGCGATCGCTTGAGATAACGGTAATAATTCTTCAACTGGGACAAATTCATCCAGTAGTTTCGCTAAATGGGGAACTGCACCTAACCCTCCACCGACATACAGTTCAAAACCTTCTTTCTCCACGCCATCTACCACCTTTTTAGTGGCAATTAATCCCATGTCGTGCATGAAGGTTAAACCGCAAGGATGCTGCTTGCAACCGGAAAAGGCAATCTTAAACTTCCGACCAAAATCTTGCACATCCCGGTGTCCTAAGAAATAATGGGTTGCAGCATAGGCATAACCCGTCACATCAAAGGCTTCATCATGGCAAACTCCAGCCAGAGGGCAAGCTGTCACATTACGAACGGAATTTCCGCAAGCTTCACGAGTGGTAATACCCACCGCAGCCAAACGGCGGTGCATATCTGGGGTATCTTCAATCGAAATGTAATGAAGTTGGAAATCCTGACGGGTAGTAACGTGTAAAATGCAATCGGAATACTCCTCAGCAATATCCGCCAACACTTCCATCTGTTCAGCCGTTAGCCCCCCATAAGGAACTTTGATGCGCTGCATTCCAGGGGCTTCCCATTTGGTTTCTGGCCCTTTGGTTAACTCCCGATGGGGAAAGGGAATTTCTTGGGATTTCTCACCATCATACCGGAAACCATTATCGTATCGTTGACCATAGGCTCCCCGGCGCAGGCGTAACTCCGCAAAAACTTTCTCCTCCAGCTTGCCTTGACAGCGCAGTCTCATCTGGGTTTCAAATGTATCGATTTCCTCTGCCCAATTAGGAGGCATTTTGTCGGCGAGGACGGATTTCCAAGTCAAGGGTTGTTGGGTAGTCATCTTGATGTATCCTGGGGAAAAATTGTTGGCTCCGCTACAGATAGGCACTATCAACCTATGGATTTGTCATTGTCGCACAAATCTCTGGTATTCCGAGCGGAATTTAGTATTTTTTTACAATTGTTAGGGTTTGTAGAGGCAATCTAAAATTAGGTCTATCTTATGGAAGATAGCAGGGAATAGGGATAACCCAGACATCATGATAGCTAGAATTGGAAAGTAGAGGAAGCGGTAAGAGGATATATAAATGACCCTACAAGATGAGATTGACAAAAGAAGCACTGAGGTCAAATCTGACAGCTACTCAATGTCAATAGGTGAATTAACCAACCTCTACACTGATGAAGAAATAGATATACACCCAGAGTTTCAGCGATTTTATCGTTGGTCTCCTTTACAAAAGACTAAGTTAATAGAATCTATTTTGTTAGGAATTCCCCTTCCACCTATCTTTGTGTCTCAGCGTAAAGATGGGGTTTGGGATGTTGTAGATGGACTACAGAGATTGTCTACTATTTTCCAGTTTATGGGCATTCTTCTGGATGAAGATAAGAAGCAAGTTGAGCCTTTAATTTTGGAAGAGACCAAGTATCTACCTTCTCTAAAGGATAAAAAATGGGATGATCCTGATGATCCTGAAAATAAAAAATCTTTTACTCCGGCTCAAAAGCTTTTTATTAAGAGATCCAAGCTGGATGTCAAAATTATACTAAAAGAGAGCGACGAAAAAAGTAAATATGAACTGTTTCAGCGATTGAATACTGGAGGTTCGCCACTCTCAGATCAAGAGTTGAGAAATTGTATCCTGATCATGGAAAATCGCGATATGTTTTCCTGGTTATCTGAACTAGCTAATGATGAAGGATTTGAGCAGTGCATTGTTTTGACTGATCGTGCCAAAGAAGAACAATATGACATGGATCTAGCGCTTCGCTTTGTAGTTTTTAGAACTCTTAATGCTGAAGAAGTTAAGAGGGCAAAAGATATTAATGAGTTTGTAACGGATAAAATGCTAGAGGCAGCAAGAAATCCTGATTTTAATTTTGATCAAGAAGCTGAGGCATTTAGAGCTACTTTCAGAATTTTAAATGAAAGTATAGGAGCGGATTGCTTCCATAGATATGATGTTCAAAAGCAAAGATTTTTAGGTGGATTTCTGTTATCTGCATTTGAGGCAGTTGCTCTTGGTGTTGGATATAATTATGAAGCTATTTTAGAAGCCAAAGAAAGTTTTAATATTTTAGACCGGATTAAAAAGTTATGGGGGGATAAAGAATTTCTTAAAAGGATTGGCTCCGGAAAAACGGCTAGCTTGAGGATGCCAAGAATAGTACCTTTGGGAAGAGAGCTATTCAAACCATGACCAAGATTCGGACTGTATCTCAGTTAAGCGATAAGCTGTCTGAGGAAATCGCATGGCGAAAAAAAGAGCTAATTTACATCAAGAGTTTAATTGAAAAAAATAGATATAAAAGTGTCGAATCTACTTTGATTAGAAGTGGAACTGCACTTTTGTATGCACACTGGGAAGGCTTTATTAAAAATGCGGCAACATCTTATGTGGAATTTGTTGCCAGACAAAATCTCAAATATTCAGAACTAGCACCTAGCTTTCTTGCTTTATCTGTCAAAAGGCAACTTCATGAAGCTCAAGAAAGTTACAGAGCAGTTATATTCACTAAAGTTGTGGATTTCTTAATCGCAGGATTAGAATCCAAATGTTCAATTCAATGGGATGATGCAATTAAGACTCAATCAAATCTTAATTCGGAAGTTTTGAAAGATATTATCTGCATCCTGGGACTAGACTACTCTTTCTACGAAACAAAAGAAAAAATTATTGATGAAACCTTACTTCGTTCTAGAAATGAAATAGCCCATGGACAATATCTACTAATGCAGTTTGATCAGTATATTGAATTACATCGTGAGATTATATCTTTGCTCGACTTATTCAAAGATCAAATAGAGAATGCATCTACATCCAGAGCCTATCTTCGTACCACGAAGTCTAAGTCATTCTTAGTATAGAGATTGCAAGTTTATAAAGTACACCATCTCGTCTAATCAAAAATTACCTTCACCATTCCACAATCCTAAATGCGTGAAACCTGGCGCTTCCTCCCCCTCCTCCAAGCATCGGGAACTGTACAAATGGCGATCGATACTTGGCTATTTAACCAATACGAAAATGGACAACATCCGCCTACTCTACGCTTTTATACTTGGTCGCCTCCTGCCCTTTCTCTAGGATACCTGCAAAAAAAATGGCCCGAACATTGGCATCATCTAAGCTACCAAGGACAATCTCTTGACCTCGTTCGTCGTCCAACAGGGGGTAGAACGGTGCTTCATCAGGGGGATTTAACCTATGCCATTATTACGTCAGTAGGTGCTAAAAAAAGCTGGGGTATTTATGAAGAAATCTGTGAATTTCTAATCCAAGGTTGGAAAACATTGGGTATTGAATTGCAGTATGGTTCTAATGTACGGGGTTACATTCACAATCCAAGTTGCTTTAATACAGCAACCGCCGCCGACTTAGTTACTGCTGATGGTAGTAAACTGATTGGTAGTGCCCAACGAAAGGGAAAAAAGGCAATTCTGCAACATGGATCTATGATTTTATCTACCGATAAACGTTTATTTCAGGATATCTTTAATCAAGCTGCTCCTTGGACTACCTCGCTTTGTCATCCACAGGAACACGAGAACCTAATTCCAACTATTATAGATGCACTGACAGAGGCAGCCAAACAATGTTTTGACATAGAATTGATTACTCAACCCTTCTCTGAGGCAGAATGGCAAGACATCCTAAATCAATCTTTTTCCTTTCCTCTATCTTAGGCATGAGTAATAGAATTTTGGATTTTGGATTGGGTAGGACACACTCTGTCAGAGGTTCAGTAACTCATGTGCAACATTTCTTTTTTAAATTGGTATCATAAGAGACTAAGTTGCTGATTTTTGTTGGGTGACGATCACTAATAAACATCTCCAGAACTTAAGTTTTGACTTAGCAAGATAATACGAATTTAATCACGTGCGATCGCTCTTGCTACTGCTTAAGAAGTTTCTCCAAGAACAGTCTCGAATCTAGCGAATAATTCTTGAGGGGATAACTGAGGTAATTGTGATAGCAATAAGGCTAAATCTTCTGAGGATAAAGCCAGTAAACACGGGATAAGGCTAATCAAGCGATCATCCAATTGACCGAAGCGCATTCTCAAGACCCCTTGGGCGAGTAATTGTCTGGCTTGTTGTAGACCATTCTCATCCCCAGAAAGCGTCGATAATTGCACTAATAACATCGTAAATTCAGGGGCTGATAAAGCAGATAGGGGCGCTATAAAAGGTATCAAAACTGATTCTAACTCCCCCAATTGTACCCGCAGTAAATTTTCTAGGATAGAACGTTGTCCTTCAATTCTACCCTGTTGAATTCCCTGCTCCAACCCTTGCACGATACCTTCTTGCCGACCTTCTTGCCGACCTTCTTGCCGACCTTCTTGAATACCTTCTTGTTTCGCGGCTGCTAATTGTTCTTGAAACAGGGGGGCGATTGCCATAATCAACTCCCGATCTTCTACTTCTAGTTCTTGTTCTCGCTTAACCGTTAAGCTAGATTGCAGTTGGTAGACTAATTCTAGCATAATTAAACGCAGCGGCTCATCTACTGGCAAGGCACTCACCGAAGCGATCGCTCTTTGCTGCACCCTTCCTCGTCCCAAGATTCGTAACCATAACGTTTCATTAATTTCTGGTAATTGATGGATCACCACAATTGCCGTCCGCAAATGTTCCCCTAAAAAGTAAATTCCCCTGTACCAATTCTCCTGATCTGGACTAGCTTTAAAACCCTTTAATAAAGCTTGTGATGCTGTCGGAGTCAAAATCCACAACTTGGGGAGTTCATCGTATCGAGTATTTTCTCGTCTTGATTGCCGTTCCCACTCAGCTATTATGTCCAATAACTTATTTAAACAACTGCGAACTTCATTGACACTAACGGGATTGCGAAAGGGTTCAAATAGTGCTGTTGTTTGAGCCATTTTTCCCAATAGTCCCAATTTTTCTCTATAGTTGGGTATGGGGGTAGTTGGTGTGAAGTAAACATCGATTTGGCGCACTTCGGGAGAGACTTCACGACCGGGATTTACGGTTCCTAATGGT
>DNGI01000181.1 GCA_003486645.1 Cyanobacteria bacterium UBA11370
TTGAGTCATACCTCACATTCTACCACATTCCCTGTAAAGCCGTCCTCGAAGGACGGGGTTTCTACCCATTTTTCTGATGATCGAATGAGAAGGGTTGAAGCAATCCAAAATTCAAAATCTAAAATTCAAAATCGGATTGAGTTAGAATACTGGCACAACTATAAAAGTCTCCAGAGGATCTGCTTGAGTTAAGATTCCCCAGCCAACAGGTAGAACCCTTGCTTCATTACTAGTTCGGTGAAATTGCTATGAGTCACCCCTTAGTCAAACGTTATATTATTGCTCTCGATCAACATAAATTAAAGGGAATTTTTATTTTTGGTCTAATTAGCGGGCTATCGGGCGTTGTTGCGATTATGCCCTCTTCACCCACTCCTGTCTCTTTTCAGGCTCTGGGCATATTAACGATTACTACCCCACCCAAAGTCTTTTCTGAAACAGGAAGCGAAATTCAGCAGCAGGGTACGCAAATCACCCAAGAGATGCTGTTGGCACCGAATGTGATTGAAGCAACAGCCGTGGCGGTGGGAAGTAAGCCACAAGAGATTGCCAAGAATGCAGAGGTGAAGATTAAAGGAGAAGAAGAGGAAAAAGGCGGAGGTGGCGCAAAAGGAGGAGCAGCAGCTTCATCCATTATTGGAGTACTCTACAAAGATAGCGATCCCGAAAGAGCAGCCAAAACTCTCAGTGTTCTCTTAGAAAAAATGGTCGAGCAGAGTCGCTTGATTAATAGCGAACGTCTCCGCACGATTATTGAGTCGATAGAAAACCGTTCAGCAGAAGCCGAAGATGAACTCAAGAAAGCTCAAGAAGAGTTAGAGCGCTATAACCGGATTGAAGGAGCGGCTTTGGCAGCAGCTCAAGATGGCACATTACTGGGAGGAATTAGCGGTAGCCAACAACAGCAACGCCAAATTCAACTTAACTTAGAGGGTCTGGAAACTCAAATGGCTAGCCTGGAAAAACGGCTGGGTTTGAATGCAGATGAAGCTTATACCAATTCAGCTCTTAGTGCCGACCCCATTATCGCTAGCCTGCGAGGTCAGATTCAACAAGTCGAGACGCAGATCAAAACCCTCAGCCAGGATTTGCGAGATCTACACCCTCAGATGATCGAGTTGCGAAAACAACAAAAAACATTTGAGGCATTGTTACAAGAAAGGGCTGCTGAGGTCATTGGTGGCAACGGCTTGGGAGAAGCCTTAACCCCCAGTAAAATTCGTGCGGACAGCAGCCTCGACCCAGCACGCAAAGCATTAGCCGATCAATTAGTCGCTTTATCAACCCAGCGAGATACCCTCAAGCAGCAACTTGAAGCGACCAAGAGGACTGAACAGGAACTCCTCAAGCGGTATCAACGGATTCCTACCAAGCAGCTTGAACAAATGCGGCTGAATCAGAAATTTCAGATTAAACAAAGCTTTTACAGCACCTTGCAAGCCTCGCTCATTGATGCTAAAGCAGCCGAAGCTGAAACGGTCAGTAATCTGAGTATTGCCCAGCCTCCACAAGTGAGCAAGATTGGAGGTGAGGACAACGGTATGAATCCAGTGGTAGTCTTAGCCGGTGGAACAGTTGGAGGTTTGGTACTGGCGGCGGCTTCTATTCTGTTACTCGCTATCTTGGATAACAAGCTCTATTCACCCCAAGAGATCCGGCAGATTCTGGCACAACAGGATGTCCGACTCTTCGGAGAATTGCCAGTGGTCACGAATACCGATCCAGACTTGGGTCAGACGGGAATTATACTTCAGTCCGATTCTCCTTATTTAGAGTTCTACGAACGGTTCCGCAGCAGTCTGCGTCGTGGGGAACATAAATCCTTAAAAATGGTGTTGGTCACTAGCACAGTTGAGGGAGAAGGTAAAACTGTGAGTGCTTATAACCTAGCAATTGCTTCGGCACAAGCTGGGAAGCGCACCCTAGTTATAGAGGCAAATTTGCGATCGCCCTCCCAAGCCCAATTCCTGGGAGTCACCATTGATCCAGCAGCAAAAATTGAACCCCTACGTTACTACAATTCTCTCAGTGAATGCGTGAAATTAGCGCCGAATATTGAGAATTTATACATTATTCCCAGTCCTGGCCCAGTACGACAAGCTGTTGCTATCCTTGAATCAAGTGAACTGAAGCAGTTGCTAGCAGAAGCTCGTGGTCGCTTTGATTTTGTGGTTATCGATACTCCCTCTCTCTCCCGTTGCGATGATGCGTTATCCCTGCAACCTCTAACTGAGGGTATGATCCTCGTAACCCGACCCGGATACACTCAAAAGGCAATCTTAAATCAGGCTACTCAGGAATTAACTGAAGCCGAACCATCTCCTCTTTTGGGCGCAATTATTAACGGTGCAGATACGTCTGTTCCTGTTGCTCCCCCTGAAGAAATTAAAGAAGAAATTGAAACTGAATATGAGGAAGAGGAAGTCTTTGAGGAGGACGAATTGGAAGAGGACGAGGAAGAGCAAATCCCCACAGGTGCAGCACGGTTCTAAACGATTAAGAAAGAAAGAGAGCTATGTAATTCAGAACACCTAATTGTTAATGGCTAATGGCTAATGGCTAATAGCTAATGGCTAATAGCTAATGGCTAAATGATAATATTACAAAGATCAAAATTGTACCTGTACCCCATCCGCTATCCAATCCGTTGCCACAATTGTTAAGTAATATTACACCCATTTGTTAAGGTGTATTTCAACTTGCCGCAGATCACCAGCTCTTCGTTAACCGAGCGAAACGTCCGTGATACCATGCGATCCTGTACCTCGAAAACGATAGGGAGTGAAAATGCCAGCACTAAGGGTTGCTGTTGTTGGGTCAGGACCAGCCGGATCGTCTGCCGCTGAGACTTTAGCAAAAGCAGGAATCGAAACCTACTTGTTTGAGCGTAAGCTAGACAATGCGAAGCCCTGTGGCGGTGCCATTCCATTGTGTATGGTGAGTGAGTTTGACCTGCCGCCGGAAATTATTGACCGACGGGTGAGAAAAATGAAAATGATCTCGCCGTCTAATATAGAGGTCGATATCAATCTCATAAAAGAAGACGAATATATTGGAATGTGCCGTCGTGAAGTGCTAGATGGCTTCATGCGCGATCGCGCAGCCAAATTAGGCGCTAATTTAATTAACGGTACAGTCCACAAGCTTGATATTCCCACCAATAATACCGCTCCTTATACCCTCCATTACGCCGACCATTCCGATGGCAGTCTCAATGGGGTACAAAAAACCCTGAAAGTAGACTTAGTGATCGGTGCCGATGGCGCAAATTCCCGCGTAGCGAAGGCAATTGATGCGGGGGACTACAATTATGCGATCGCCTTCCAAGAGCGAATTCGTCTGCCAGAACCTATGATGAATTACTACGAAGATCTGGCAGAAATGTATGTCGGTAACGATGTGTCCCCCGACTTTTACGCCTGGGTATTCCCCAAATACGACCATGTAGCCGTCGGTACGGGGACGATGAAGATAAACCAAGCCTTAATTAAAAAGCTGCAAGCGGGAATTCGGGAACGAGCAGCCAAGAAATTAGAGGGTGGTGAGATTATTAAAGTAGAAGCCCATCCCATTCCTGAACACCCCAGACCTCGCCGGGTTGTGGGACGAGTTGCGTTAGTGGGAGATGCAGCGGGAACCGTGACTAAATCGTCCGGTGAGGGGATTTACTTTGCGGCAAAATCAGCGCGGATGTGTGCGGAAACGATAGTGGAAACCTCTAACGGGGGTAGTCGCATTCCGACAGAAGATGACCTTAAACTGTATCTGAAGCGCTGGGATAAAAAGTATGGCATGACCTACAAAGTCCTGGATATTCTGCAAACCGTCTTCTATCGTTCCGATGCGACACGGGAAGCATTTGTGGAAATGTGTGCGGATAAGGATGTGCAGAAGCTAACGTTTGATAGCTATCTGTATAAAACTGTAGTCCCGGCTAATCCGTTAGTGCAGCTTAAGATTACTGCGAAAACGATTGGTAGCTTATTGCGGGGGAGTGCGTTAGCGCCTTAGTTTTAGGTGTTTGGTGTTAGATCAAATCCGCCGTGAAGGCACACATTTGTAGAGACGTTGCATTGCAACGTCTCTACAGGGTTTTGTTAATATGTTAGGGTTTAAAGCTGTAACTTAATTGCTGGATACCTGTACCCATTGCTACTCATTTTTGGGTAGGTCTGATATCAAACTATCGACATATTCTCTTAGCCGCTCCTGCCAGTCGGGAACGGCTTTTAGTTTTTCCTTTTGTCCAACGTATCCCTTGAATGCGATCGCCTCTTTATCTAGCGGTCGTTTTAGTAGCTTTTTGGCTCCTAGTTTATGTCCTTTTTGAAAAGGCATTGATAACCCCTAAAATATTAGTTAACTTATATACAGAGCATAACATTAGGTCGAGAGATGTTGATAGGGTTCAAAACCGAGTTAAAACTCAACGACAATCAACGAACACAGTTGGTTAAACATTGTGGGGTAGCGCGTCACGCTTGGAATTGGGGACTAGCGCTAACCAAGAATATTCTTGACCATAACAAAGCTAACCCACAGGACAAAATCAAGTTTCCTACTGCGGTAGACCTTCACAAGCTACTTGTAGCGATGGTTAAACCTGAATGCCCCTGGTATTACCAGGTCAGCAAGTGCGCTCCACAGTATGCCTTGAGGCAGCTATCAGAAGCATGGAAACAGGCATTTAAGAAAATCAAGCAACCACCACGATTCAAGAAGAAGGGACGCGCTGATAGCTTCACTGTTGATGGTTCATTGGCTGTTGACCATTTCCGGGTCAAAGTGCCTGTAGTTGGATGGCTTAAAACCTATGAACATCTACCAGTTGACCAAAAGCCTAAATCTTTCACGATAAGCCGCAGAGCCGATAGATGGTTTATTAGCTGGAAGATTGAGATAGAGCCAACCAATGAGGTTAAGTCAGTTGCCGTTGTAGGTGTTGACCTAGGCATTAAAGCACTGGCAACACTATCAACTCGTCAGGTGTTTGAAGGTGCTAAAAGCTATTCGTATTACGAGAAAAAACTCTCTAGGTTACAATGGCTAAATCGCCATAAAGTCAAAGGTTCTAGCAACTGGAAAAAGGCTCAAATCAAGATAGCAAGGCTGCATAGAAAAATAGCCAATATTCGCAAGGACACATTGCACAAATTGACATCTTATCTCGCCAAAAACCACGGCAGGATTGGGATTGAAGATTTGAATGTATCAGGGATGTTGGCAAATCACAAGCTAGCCAAAGCTATTGCAGATATGGGATTTTTTGAATTTCGTCGTCAGTTGACCTATAAATGTGAACTGTACGGCTCGGAATTGGTTGTAGTGGATAGATGGTTTCCCAGCAGCAAGATGTGTTCGGGTTGCGAAACTATAAAAGAAACACTTTCCTTAGCGCAAAGAGTGTTCCATTGCGACCACTGCGGTTTCGAAATTGACCGCGACTTAAACGCTTCCATTAATTTAGAAAAAGCTGTCAGTTAGACAGTGTTAGCCTGTAGACAGAGTGCTGCCGACAGTTCTGGTTGTTAGCGAAGCGGACGCAGCGCTAGCGAGTAAGCAGGAAGTGAGCGCCAAGTACCCTCTCTAGTACAAGTTATCTAGCAAGTGAAAGGTCTAGCTGTGGGTAGGCTTGGGTAGGTCTTATGTAACGGTCGCTAATTAGCCAGATTGGTTATGAGTATGATGTCCAGCAAATCACCCCTAATAAAAAGTCTCCCTCTCTCCCCCTCTCCCCCTCACTCTTTTTTAGCGTTATTCAACCGAACATGATATGACCGGATCAGTGCATTAATACCTGATACCTAAATCACCCCACATCTACCGCTAATTGTTGTTCCCCAGTAGGCAATTCCAAACAATATCCCGCACCGTAGACCGTTTTAATATATTTAGGATGACGGGGATCAGGTTCTAATTTGGTTCTGAGGTGGCGGATATGTACCCGAATCGTTTCAATATCATCATCCGGGTCATATCCCCAAACTTCTTTGAGAATTTCACTCGGAGAGACGGTTTGACCGTGACGTTGGAGTAAGCAGTGTAATAATTCAAACTCTAGATGTGTTAATTTTACCGTCTGATCAAACCAAATCGTCTCAAATCGTTCTGGAACGAGGGTCAAAGGACCATAATTGAGGATTTCCGAATGCTTGGCAGCTTGGGGAATGCGATCCGTGCGTCGCAGTAGGGCACGTACCCGTGCTAGCATTTCTTCGAGTTCAAACGGCTTAGTCAAGTAATCATCCGCACCCGCATTAAAGCCTTCGACTTTATCTTGAGTTTGACTGAGTGCCGTCAACATCAATACCGGAATATCAGCGGTGCGATCGTCCCGGCGCAACCGTTGGCAAACGGTAAAACCATCGACCTTGGGCAGCATTAAGTCAAGTATAATCAGGTCTGGCTGGATTTGTAGGGCTAGAGCCTGACCCTTGATACCATCTGGGGCTTGATTCACTTCATAACCAGCCATCTCCAGATTGATGGAGACTAATTCTGAAATTGCAGGGTCATCGTCAATTACCAGTATCCGAGGCATCACTAAGGACTTTTCTTTTATGGGGTTTGTTAACGTTCGCTAAGAACTGTTAGCGGAAAATAACAATGCTTTACTGATTATAAAGGTGATTATAAATTAGTTCTAAAGAAAATTGGGGTTTCCTGACTTTTGAACCGAGATTCGGGTAAAATGACCAAGCGGTTGGATCTATTTGTCTGAGTTCATGGTGTTGTCCCTTCAGACCAAGCCATCTCAGTCTTAGATTAAAGATGCTATTTTGAAAGGACTAGGGGCTAGGTTCTGGGGAAGTTTGATTAGTGGATTCTTCAGACTGGGACTGATCCGGTACAATCCGCTTAGTGCTTAATTCCTGTTTTACCCGTTCTTTGGCTTGTAATGCGTCGTGGTAGTCTGGTTTGTAGCGTAAAGCTTGATCATAAGCAGCAATAGCCTCTTCATAGAACTGGGGATTAAATGCGATCGCATCCTGTTCCCGTTGCCAATTCACCAGGGCATTTCCCAAACTATACCAGGCTTGGTAATAATCGGGTTTAATCGCTACGGCTTTTTTATAGGACGCGATCGCATCTTGGTATCGTTTTAAGTTATAAAGAGCATTACCTTTGTTATACAACGCTTGGTTAGAATTGGGTCTTAATCGAAGTGCCTTATCATAAATTTCAATTGCATCTTGATAGCGTTGCAATTGGTGTAATGCCCAAGCACGACCATACCATCCTTCATAACTGTTTGGTTGGAATTTAACCGCTTGTTCAAACGAAACTAAAGCCTCTTGATACTGTCCCAAGTTCATCAAGATACTGCCTTTACTATACCAAGCCCGGTAAAAGTTCGGCTGAAATTGTACAGCTTTGTCATAAGATTCTACCGCTTCACGGGACTTTTGTAAATTAATTAACGAATTACCGCGTTGATACCAAGCTTGCGCCGAATCTGGCTTGTATTCTACCGCTTTATCATAAGATTTAATCGCCTCTTCATACTGACGCAGATTTTGCAAAGCCCAACCCCGTTGATACCAAACAGGGGCATAATCGGGTTGAATGTCTAAAGCTTTATCAAAGGATGCGATCGCCGCCGAATATTGCTGCATTTTTATCTCAATAGTGCCAATATTTTCCCACGCCTCAAAATCTTTGGCTTGAATTTTAATGACCGCATCAAACGCATTAATCGCTTCCTCATAGCGTTGTAACTGATCTAAAGCTTTACCGCGACCTTTCCAAGCCTCTAGATAATCTGGTTTAATTTGAATGGCTTTATCATAAGCATTAAGAGCATCTTGATATTGGTTTAATGCCAATAGCGTATCCCCTTGACCTTGCCAAGCGTCAACATAGTCTGGTCTAATTTCAACCGCTTGATGGTAAGCATTCAACGCCTCTTCATACCGCTTTAATTCTAAAAGCGTTTCGCCCCGATGATATAAATCAGTTGCATTACTAGAATTGCGCCAGTGAAGAATAGAAAGTGTTCCCGCGCTTAAAATAGCGATCGCACCAATCCCCATTAAACTCTTATAAAGAATGGGTTTATAAAATTTAGCTGGAGTACCTGATCGGTTGGGTGATGAAACGGACGGTAATGCAACCGTAGCACTAGACGTTTTCCCTATATCATTTAATGCTTGTAACGCTGAACTCGCTGATGGATAACGCTCTCGAAAGTCATAGCGTATCATTTTATCTAATACTTTAGCAAACTCATCCGTAACCGTTGCGCGATCGCGCCAGATGATTTCTACAGTATCGCCATCCGCAGGTAATTCATGAGGAAGTAACCCCGTTAACGCACTAATTCCCACCATCCCGACAGCATAAATATCACTACTTAATCGGGGGTTGCCATTGGCTTGTTCGCTAGGTCGATAACCAGGAGTTCCAATCGCTACAGTAAAGCTAGTTTGCTTTCCATTTAGGATTTGGGTACTCACTTGTTTAACCGCACCAAAATCAATTAAAACTAACTTCCCATCCTGTTTACGTCGGATAAGATTGCGAGGATTAATATCTCGGTGAATGACGTGTTGTTGATGCACATACTCTAAAATTTCTAATATCTCTCGTAATAGGGAAATAGTCCAAAGTTGAGTTAAAGGTTTTCCGGGTATGAGTTCCTTACTCAGATCATGCCCTTCAATTAATTCTTGGACTAAATAAAATTCTTGATTCTCTTCAAAATAAGCAAAAAGTTGAGGAATTTGGTCATGAGTTCCCAACTTATGCAGAATTTTCGCTTCCGTATCAAACAAGCGTCGTGCCGTTTGCAAGGTAAAAGAGTCATCCCCTTGAGGTTTGAGTTGCTTGACGACACAATAGCGATCGCCGGGTAAGTGCTGATCTTGAGAAACAAAGGTTGTACCAAACCCACCTTGTCCCAGTTGACGGCTAATTTTATACCGTCCACCGATGATTTGTCCGACAGCCAAGTTCATGGGGTTTTACAGCGAATCATAACCAAAAGTCCCCCGTACTGAGCGTTGCGGGGGATGAAAACGAGTGGCGGGATAAATCCTGCCTTGATATATATACTAGTGGTAATGCAAATAACCTGAGATAGCCAAGATTAATTTTCACACCCAAGCCTAATGCTCAACTTAATGCACAACCGTTCCACAACACTTGGACAAAGCTAGACAATGTTAGACATTGTTAGACATTACCCGGATTGCTTCCTGCTTCTACCTGGCCGTGTCGGCACTCACCAGTCCACAGGCTTCAAGTCGGATAGAACTTACCCTATTTCAAGTTTAAGCTTCAGGAGTGATTTGAGGAACTTTGCTACTTTAGCCCATTATTTTCAGCATCATTAAGGTCTTTGGTTTTCAAGAACCGCCTGGTTACAGGTGAGCTACTCTTAAAAGTTTTGTACAGGATCTCAAGCCCGATTTTTTTCGCTTGGTTTTCGCGTTGTCAAGCATTATAGCACACTTGATGTTGGACAAAATGTCAATCAATATTTAGGGTTGTCTAACAATGAGAGTTACAGCTTCTCACCCTCTATACGTTTTGCACGTAACAAATAAAGAAAGGTTCTTCCCCCACTCCTTATTCAAGAGAGATTGCGTAGAAGTCGAAATAGAACAAAGGAACAGAAAATAGCTTGGATTATAGTACTGGATACACCATCAAGAGAGTTTTTGAGGCTGTTGTGCAGAGGTATTCTCTTGAAGAAAGAATAAACTTGACTCTAGACTGGGGAGTGTTAAAGAAATCTTAAACTGGCTCAACCACTTTCACCAGTCCGTGACGTACCCCATAAATCATACGGGTAATAGCATCTGCATGGTCTGGGCTGAAAGACTCATCCCACGGAGCGGCAATCAAATTATACCAATCAGGAAAACTGATCTGACCTTTTTTCATGCTTTCAGCAAATAGTTGAGCTAATTGATACGATTTGGGGCTAACTTCCAACACGTTAGCGTTATCTACCAGCGTCATAGTCCTCATAATCTTAAAAAAACCTGTAGTTTCTTCATCTAAATTTTAATCAAGATTTCTGACTTTTTCTATAAAGCTGCGTAAAGAAGTGTCCAAGTCTATTAAGCCAGTATGTCAGAGGGGGAGAGGGTGAGGGG
>DNGI01000184.1 GCA_003486645.1 Cyanobacteria bacterium UBA11370
TAAATGCAAGGGCAGCTTAACAAACCCAACTCCAGACGTTGAAAGGCTTATCTCTAGAGCCTGAAAGCTATTATAGGGCTACTATTCTTCGCCTCCTTGGATTTTGAGTAATAAAAAGCCCAAGCCCAAGCCCACAAGAATTAGGGTAAAGGACAATACGGCGGCGTTGAACATTTCACTGTTCATTCTTTTTGATCTCCTCGTGCGATCGCGTTTACAGTTCTTAATCTTAAGATTATTAGGGAGTGGGGGCAATACGGATCGGGTTTTGGGTGCTGATCCCTTGCAGTATTGTTAAAACTCTTGTAGCATTAGCATCTTACCCATCCAAGGTAAGCCTTGTTGAAATGATTTACTTTCTACTTGAACGATAAAACGGTTTCTTGACGACAACCGCTGGGTAAGCTTTCCCTCGAATTTGTATGTCCAGTTTTTGACCTGTTTTAGCTAATGCTGTGGGAACATAGGCGAGGGCGATCGCTTTTCCTAGTGTTGGCGCTAACGTCCCGCTGGTTACTTCTCCAACTATTTCCCCATTAAATAATACAGGGTAGCCATGACGAGCAATATGCCGTCCCTCCATTTCAATTCCCACTAACCGACGTTCTACTCCCCTTTTCTTTTGCTGCTCTAACATTGAGCGTCCCATAAAATCGCCTTTGCTGTCAAGATGAACTAACCAACCTAAACCTGCTTCTAAGGGAGTCGTGGTTTCATCAATATCTTGTCCATACAACGCTAGCGCCGCTTCAAGTCGCAGGGTATCTCTTGCACCTAAACCGCAGGGAGTAACTCCTGAATTTAGCAGAGATTGCCATAATTTTATCCCCACATCTGGAGCTAACATGATTTCAAATCCATCGTCCCCAGTGTAACCCGTCCTTGCAATAAAAGCGGGTTGATTAAATACAGTAGTTTCTAAATGTCCAAAGAATTTTAGGGATGTTAAGTCTTCCTTTATCAGAGGTTGAAGATAACTAACAGCTTGAGAACCTTGGAGGGCAATTAAGACTTTTGCAGGGGTCAGGTCTTGAAAATTTACAGTATGAGCTTCTAGATTTGCTAATAACCATTCTTTGTCTTTGGTACAAGTAGCTGCATTAACAATAATTAGGCAGCGTTCCTCACCCGTCTCATCCTCACCTTGATAGTAAATAATGATATCATCAATAATACCCCCTTGAGGATTTAATAGAACAGTGTACTGGGCTTCTCCAGGTTGCGATCGCATCAAATCTGAAGGGACTAATCGCTGCAATTGTTCTCGTAATTGCTTGCCTTTTAATACAAATTTTCCCATGTGGGAGATATCAAACATTCCGGCGGAAGTTCGTACCGCTTGATGTTCAGCACTAATACCTGTGTATTGGACTGGCATTTCCCAACCCGAAAACGCAGTAAGTCGGGCGTTTTGTTCAACGGCTAGATGAAATAGGGGCGTGCGAGAAAGGGGGGATGTTTCTGATTGGGATAGTTCGGGTTTAGCCACGGATTGTTTCGGATATAGGTTAGTGTTTTAATATCTTAAATCATTCGTTGTTGGTTGTTATTTTTTGGTCAATATATTGTCTTACCCAACCCCGGAAAGATTTCTGAAACACTCTTGAACTAGCACTAATATTCTGTTCAATGAAGATGGGTATCTCTTTAACTGGAAATGTTCCAAAAGCCAGACTGGTATCAGTTTCTTTGTAAGTTCCGGCTTCAAGCTGATAGATATGCAGGACTTCCATATCGTAGCGCCAAATCTCAGGAACTCCTAAACCAGCATAAATCGGCTGTTTGTCCAGTGAAGGGCTTTTATAATCTATTTCTAAGATTAGGTCTGGAGGTGGGTCTTTAGAAAGATCAATATTTGGCTTGATATTGCGAATGGCTGGCTCATTCTGAATATAGAAACAGTTATCAGGTTCTGCACCTTTCAATAAATCTTTTCGTTTCCAGGTGGTTGAACCAATAGCTTCGCAATCAAGATCTAATTCTTCTGCTAAGTATTTAATTAAATCCCTGATAATTTCCTTATAATATTCGTGTTTTGGCGATGGCATTCTAATTTCGAGTGTTCCTTGGTCATAAGCCAGTTTTGAGGAACGATTATCTCCTAATTCAGATAGGATAGTTTCAAATTCGTCCCAACTGACGTTATGAAGTATTTGGGGTTCTCCTTCTTTTATGCTTATTCCCTTAAGGGGGGTTGCCGTTTTCATCCACGTATTTCTCCGATCCAAGTTATACTAAATGGGTTAGACAAGGATTAATAATATCTTTCCTCACCTTCCTTGATTATCCCCAATCAACTCACGAAATCGCTTATTCTTCCTTAAACGTTCCAAATCCGGGTCAGTTTTCGCCACTGGAAGATATTTATTGGGATTCAACTTAATCGCCTCTTCAATATAATTCACCGCTAAGGTCACATTCCCCTGGAACGCATAACAATACCCCTTGTTATAAATCGCATTTACATGATCGGGATTAATCTCCAACGCCTTCTCAAACTTTTCCATCGCTTCCTTATACCGCCCCAATCTCACCAGCGCATACCCCTGATTATCCCAAGATTCATAATTATTTGGGTCACAAGCGATCGCTTTATCATAACTTGCTACCGCTTCCTTCAAACGCCCCAATCGTCGCAGCGTCAATCCCCGATTATTCCAAGCATGAGTTTCATTGGGATCAAATTCTAAAGCTTTTTCAAAGCAAATCAGCGCCTCTTTTTCTTTGCCTAATTTAGAGAGCATATTGCCGCGATTAATCCAACTGCCTACATGATCATGCTTAATTTCTAGGGCTTTATTAAAACTTTCCAGCGCCTCTTCTGTTTTATTTGCCGTCATTAAAATACAGCCCAGATTATACCAAACTTCTGGATCATCTGGCTGAATTTTTATGGCTTTATCATAACTTTTAATTGCCGCTTGGAAACGACCTAAATTACTGAGTGCAATCCCTCGGTTACTCCAAGCCTTATAATAATTGGGGTTAAGTTTTACCGCCTTATCATAATCAGCGATCGCTTCCTTATTGCGCCCCATAAACATCAATGAATTCCCGCGATTTCCCCAAGCCTCATAATGGTTAGGATCAATCTCAATCACCTTATCAAAACTAGCGATCGCCCTTTCATTCTGTCCCCATTCCGTTAACGCAATCCCCCGATTTAACCAAATTCGAGTCTCAGTAGGATTCAACTCACCTGCTTTATCAAAACTAGCAATAGACTCTTCATAACGCTTCAAATGTCCCAACGCTAACCCTCGACAAGTCCAAGCATCAGCATTATCAGGTGTCAGCTTAACCGCATCATCAAAAAGCGCCACAGCAGCAGTAAAATCCCGCGACTCCAAACAACGCACACCTTGTTCAAAAATGAATTTAGCAGCCTTTGGATCAGTCATAGTATTTTAGATTTTAGATTTTGCAGATATTAAAATATAATTTATTTCAAGATAGCTATCAACCCACATCCCATCCGCTACATCCGCTACCAAATCCGTTGCCACGGTCAAACATACAAACTCGCCACATATTCCTCATACCCATTATATAGAAGCGTCTCCCGCTTTTCCCACGAAAAATCTTCTCCTTTCCCAATAAACTTTTCCGTCGCTTGTGACCACCGAGGATGAGGTTTCTTCGGATTAACATTTGCCTCAAAATCATACTCATGCGAATCAATCGTATTCCAAAACGTAGCAGGCTGACTCTCTACAAACTCAATCTTAACAATTGACTTTGCCCCCTTAAATCCATACTTCCAAGGAATCACTTCTCGAATTGGCGCACCATGCTGTTTAGGTAATAAATGACCATAAATACCAACAGCAAAAAATGCTAATTCATTCGCCATTTCCTCAACACTTAACCCTTCCGTATAAGGCCAAGGCAACTTGCCACCCAAAGACCAGGATGGACCAATCCGAATCTTAGGATTATCATAGGAAATAAACCGCACAAATTGCGCTTTAGACGTGGGTTCAACTTCTGCCATTAACCGCTTCATCGGAAATCCAATCCACGGTAATACCATCGACCAAGCTTCCACACAACGAAAGCGATAAATCCGTTCTTCTAGGGGAAATTTTTTCTGTAAATCATCCAAATCATAGGTACGGGGATTTTTCACTAATCCCGTTACTTCGACTTTCCAGCTATCAGTTGGTAACGATTGAGCCGCTTGCCAAATGGATTTACCTGTGCCAAATTCATAATAGTTATTGTAGCGTCCAGCGAGTAGTTCATTAGTAATGGGTCGGTCAACTTCTGCAAAGGCTGGATTTGTTTTAATAGACTCTAATTTTGGTACATTTAGAGTAGCTTCTAATTCATTATCAGCGTCCTCGGATGCTTGGCAGCCTAAAATTGGTAGAATACTCGCACCTGCTAACGTTTTGAGGAAACGACGGCGATTGAAATAAGTGGCTTCAGAAGTGACTTCTCGTTCTGGAATTTCCCAGGATTTCGGTACGCGGATGAATGTCATTGTATTATGATTTCTTTCTAGAGTTTTACAGAAGGTTAATGCCTTTATAAAATACTATCAAATTTTACCTATTAAAGCTGCCAATTCTTCTCGCAAAGATAACGGTGCATATCCTAAAGCAAACGCCCTTGCACTATCTAAGGAAACATCAGAAGGTCGAGGCGCTGCCATTTTTACATCTGCTTGTTTTCCAGCTTTAAGTCCAGTTCCAGGCAATTGCAATACTTCAACTAATAACCGTCCAAACTCATAACGAGATATGCGTTCTTTCCCTCCTAAATGAAGGTATCCTTGTACTTTTTTCAAGGCTAATAAAAGTCCTTTTGCTGCGGTTGTCCCACTCACCGGAGTGCGAAATTCATCAGTAAATAAACTTAACTCTTTTCCTTCTGTTAAAATCTTGAGAAAGGGTTGAATAAAACTACTAGCTGTGGGTGTTGCCATGCCAAACATTAAAGGCATTCGACATATTGCTGTTTGGGGATAACGTAGTAACATTCCTTCCTCAGCTTTTACTTTTTGTTCACCGTAATAATTGATAGGACAAACAGGATCAGCTTCTTTGTAAGGAGGGTTTAATCCATCAAAAACTAAGTCGGTTGAGGTGAACACACAAGGAATAGAATAATCAGCACAAAGTCCGGCGATATTACAGGATGCTGTTACATTAATCGGTTCGGTTTGATTGGGGTTAAGCTGACAAAAGTTAGGGCTAGATTGTGCGGCTGTATGGATAACTGCGTCTGGCTTAATTTCTTCAAAAAGATGTTTAATTTGTTCAAAATTCGTCAAATTTACTTTGATTAAATTTGCCTTTGGAATCTGTAAATTTTGGGAAAAGTAAGTACCATAAACCTCCCATTCGGGTTTAGCCACCTGGCAAATATGCCATCCTAGAAAACCGCTAGCGCCTGTGACTAATAATTTTTTCATTCAACAAATAAGGATTGGGTAGTGGAAAATAAGTTCTTAACACATTTATTCGCAGCTTAGGACTTCATTTACAGGTGCAAATCCTTCCGGATCATCATACCCAACTAACTCTGAGTAGTAATTCTTATTTTGTAGGAGAATGACCCGCGCTGTATCTAGAGGTGTATTATGAAATGTTAGTTCTCGTTGGGTAGCGATCGTGATATTTTCAGCAACGGTTGAAGGAAACTGTTCGTAGGTAAATGTGGTAGTTCCCTCTTCTTCTTTAATGGTGATAAAACTTCGCATTCCCAAGGGATTAGGTTTGCCAGAATCGGGATTGTATTGACAAATTCTCCCTTTATTAGAAGCGGCACAACTTAAGGGAAAAATTAACAATATCAACGTGAATAAAATTTGTGAGGTTTTGAGTTTCATAGAAATCTTACCTGGATACTAATTAACAGTTAGCAATCAGCTTTTTTTACTTGGATTACTCGGTCTAGATTTTATAGCATTGTACTTTACCTTATTCAACTCAGAACTACTATATTTATATTAAAACTCATCCTCCTCAATTTCCTTCATTTCTGCTAGAGATTGCCAACCCGGTTGCCACAAAGAACGATCTTTCAGTTGATTAGCATTCAGCCAAAATCGTACATTGCGATCGCAGGACGCAACCATTTCAGCAAAAACCCACTGACCCTGATTTTGGCGGTTTACTACCTGGAAATGCTGCCAACCCCAAGTTTTTTGGATAGCTGTCCATTTAGAACCGATTAGATAAGGAAATTTTTGCTTTTTTATCATTGGTTGGTTGTTGGTTGTTGGTTGTTGGTTGTTGGTTGTTGTTTGTGATTGATCATTTAGCTAACAACTAATAACTAACAACCAATAAGTCTTTACACGGGAGGATGTCAGGGAAAGCAAGCAACGAAAAAATCTGGGCATTAGATTCCCGACTTCTTGGAGAAGTCGGGAATCTGGGACAACCAGTAACTATAAAGTTGACATGCTCCCAAATATAATGTCCTAACCGATATGTCCGTCGCTATCAGTAATTGATATTAGACGGAGCCTAGATAGGAACGCGAATAGAGCTTTGAAAACTCAAAATCGTATCATTTCAGATAATAGAATCGCTAGAGGATTGGATTGAAGGTTTGCCAAATGCAGAATGACAATAAACCGTTAAACTCTGATTGCTTGAATTAGTCACAATGGTTTGAGTAGGAGCCTGAAAGAAGTTAAGTTGTGAGTTGACAGGGGATGTTTTCTTTAAGGGTTCAATCCCTCGATCAATAGCCGTCATAAGTTCCTGAGTTTGTCTGGGATCTTGAATTTCCCAAGCTCTTAGTTCTGGTGTTTGGAGTCGGTTAACGAGAGTAATCAGATTTTTTTGAGTGGCGGCGGCATCTTTGAAGGGCACAATTCCCAAGTAGGCAATTTTTAATAATTCAGCGTTGCTTGCTGTAAATGTAAGCATGGTTTTCCGAACACCGACTTCAATGTTAGGAGCTTGATTGAGGATGGGGTAGAGTTGAGCGAGTTGATGATAGGTTGAGATTAACGCTAAGTTAGCGGCAATATCTAAAGCCGCATCAATAATAATTCTGACCGTTGGTAGGGTTTCATTAAAAAAGCTTTGGGGGCCTTCATCGGTATCAAGATGCACGATCTCGCTGCGATCGCCTTCTGGACTCAGATCAATCCACTCACAAACTATTCCTTGGGTTTTTAGTCCTACGCGAGACACAGCATGAAGTTTGGCTCCTGTCAAGGTGGCTCCGGTTAAATCTGCGCCAATCCAATCGGCATGAATTAATCGAGCTTGGGTCAAATCGGCATATACTAAACTCGCATTCAGCAAATTCGCATTAGTCAAATCTGCGCCTGTTAAGTTGGCTCCGCTTAATTTGGCTTCACTCAGATTAGCCCAGCTCAAATTAGCACCGCTCAAGTCAGTCCAACGCAGATTAGCCCCCCGCAGATCGGCTCCACTGAGATTGGCTTGACTCAGAGTAGCTTGTTTTAGTTCAGCTCCTCTCAAATTACTACCACTCAGGTCGGTGCGACTACTATCCGAGGCGTGTAAATTAGCTCCCTCCAGAATCGCTTCCGTCAAGATGGCTCCCCGCAAGTTCGCTTCACTTAGGTTAGCGCGGGAGAGTTGGGCTTGTCTGAGGGTTGCTTCTCGCAAATCTGCACCACTGAGATTGGCTTCCTGTAGCCTCGCTCCGCTCAAGTCAGCTCGGATTAGTTCGGCACGAATTAGAGCGGCTTGAGTTAGTTCTGCTCCCCTCAAATCAGCTCGAATCAAATTGGCGAGATTAATATTGGCCTGAGTTAACTTAGCGTTGGAGAGGTTAGCACCACTGAGTCGAGCTACATTGAGTCTAGCGCGGCTAAAGTTGGTGCGACTCAAGTTAGCACCACTGAGGTTTGCCACACTCAAGTTCGCCTCACTCAAATCAGCTCCACTCAAATTAGCACTGGTGAGGTTCATTTCAGCCAAGTTAGCGCCTGAAAAGTCTTTAACGCCTGCGGCATATTTTTTCAGAATTTCCGTAACATTCATCCAAAAAATCTCCGAATGTGGAAACCACGTCGCTGAAGCGAGTGGATGAAACAGAGGTTGGGAGTTTAGTTCGTGTTAGTCTTCCAGTAGTAAAAGATCCAGTATGCTCTAATTTCAGCGTTGCACGAAACTAGATTTAATGATTCGATCAGGAGTCACCGAGTCACCGAGTCAGGAATACAGTAGATTTTTTGAGTACGATGAATATTGGAATTGTCGGGCTAGGGCTAATTGGTGGGTCACTAGGGTTAGATTTGAGGGCATTGGGTCATCAAGTCTTAGGAGTCTCTCGCCAAGAGCGAACCTGTCAGGTTGCCATTGATCGCGGTGTGGTGGATGATGCCAGTGTTAATTTAACGCTTTTGGCAGCAGCAGATGTGGTCTTTATTTGCACCCCTATCGGTCAAATTGCTTCAATGGTACAGCAGTTAATTCCCCATCTGTCGCCTAATGCGATTCTCACGGATGTGGGTTCGGTGAAAACGCCAGTGGTTGAGGCGGTGACTCCCCTGTGGTTGAATTTTGTCGGGGGACATCCGATGGCGGGTCGAGAATATAGCGGTATCGAGGCGGCGGTTTCAGGGTTATTTGCGGGGAATCCTTACGTTTTGACACCCATTGAAACGACACCCCCAGAGGCTGTAAAAGTAGTGGAACAGATTGTGCGATCGCTCACTTCAAACGTCTACTTTTGTCACCCCGCTGATCACGACCAAGCGGTAGCCTGGATTTCTCATCTACCTGTGATGGTTAGTGCGAGTTTAATTCATGCTTGTGGGAGTGAAACTGATCCAGTTGTTTTAGAGTTATTGCAACAATTAGCGAGTTCCGGGTTTCGGGATACTAGTCGGGTTGGGGGGGGTAATCCCGAATTAGGGGTGATGATGGCTCGTTACAATCGGGAATTTTTATGGCGATCGCTCCTTAATTATCGCCAAAGTCTTGACCAACTGATTGAGCTAATTGATCAGGAAAACTGGAAAGGGTTGGAACAAAGGTTACAAGAAACTCAAGCACAGCGATCGCAATTCCACTTAAAGGCTGATGATTAGGGAATACTGATAAGCTAAGACGCATTTAAAGGGGAGTGGGGAGTGGGGAGTGGGGAGTGGGGAAGAAAATTAAGTGTAGCTCACCCATTTGATAAATGCTATAGACGCTCTAGACATCGGCAAAGACGGGATGTGGAGAAACGGCAGAGAAGCTTTTGTCTTACTCGTAAGATATTAGTATTACAAAGACTCTAATAATCTTTACAAGATTATAACAAAGAACAAAACTTAACAATGATATAATTCCTAACAAAGATGCCGATTAGATGTGGGCAACGGTAGCCCTGTTTTAAGGGTGCTGAGAAAAATACCTATCGAGTCATCGCCTGGGGGTAAGGATATTGGCAAGGTAACGCATTCCTTATCTTATTGTTAGCGCAAAATGTCAACGAAGGTGAAGTGAAGCTGGATCGGGGTGCGTTGCGAGTCTGAGAATTAACCCATCATTACCTGCGATCGCATTCGTGTTCATCCCATCTCTCCAGCATTCAATTCGGTACGTTTCCCAGACGGTTGACCTGGGAACTCTTTCCCTTGTGTCCTCAGTCAAAATCTTTATAAATTCAGTGTATTTCTCGCTAGTTCGTGGGGAGATTTGTCGCCAAATAAAAGCAATCAAAATTCCGAAAATGGTAGATAGAGCGAGGGATTGATTTGTGTTAAATTTCCAAAAGCTAGATGGCAAAACTTACCGAGAATGACTAATACTAAAACGATAGCGATCGCTGGCTACCAAATTCTCGCCCAAATTTACGAAAGTGCTAACTCTCTAGTCTATAGAGGGATTCGAGAGCAGGATAATCAACAGGTTATCCTCAAGGTTCTTCAAGAGAATTATCCTACACCGCAAGAATTGATACGATATAAGCAAGAATACGAAATCCTCTGCTCTCTCAACCTAGATGGTATTGTTAGAGCCTATGGGTTGCAAAAATATCGGAACACGCTGGTGATGTTTCTAGAGGATTTTGGGGGCGAATCCTTAAGAATATTGATGTCCCAACAACCCTTTGCGCTGAAAGATTTTTTGCTCATTGCCATTCAAACGGCAGAAAGTCTAGGCAATATTCATGCTGCTCATATTATCCATAAAGATATTAATCCTTCTAACATTGTTTTTAACCCAGAAACCCAACAACTCAAAATCATTGATTTTGGCATTTCAACGGTTTTGTCGCGGGAAAATCCCACCCTCAAAAATGTTAATAGCCTTGAAGGGACGTTAGGTTATATGTCGCCGGAACAAACCGGGAGGATGAATCGTTCCTTAGATTACCGTACCGATTTTTATTCCCTGGGTGTCACGTTTTATCAATTGCTAACGGGAAGGCTACCGTTTGAGACAACAGATCCGTTGGAATTGGTGCATTGTCACTTAGCGTTGACTCCCATACCACCCAATCAACTGAATCCAGAAATTCCCAAAGCTGTTTCAGATATCGTGATGAAATTACTAGCCAAAAATGCGGCTGATCGCTATCAAAGCGCGTGGGGAATTCAAGCGGATTTAGTCATTTGTTTGATGCAGTTGGAGAATCATGGAAAAATTGAGGATATTATTCCGGGAATTCATGATGTTTCTGACAAATTTTTGATTTCTCAAAAACTCTATGGTCGAGAAACAGAAGTTGAAATATTACTGAGGGCTTTTGATCGGGTTAGTGAAGGCAAAACGGAACTCATGTTAGTGTCTGGTTATTCGGGCATCGGAAAATCAGCACTTGTGCAAGAAATTTATAAACCCATTACCCGACAACGGGGTTATTTTATTTGGGGAAAATTTGACCAGTATCAGCGGAATGTTCCCTACTATGCTCTGATTCAAGCTTGCCATGAATTAATCAAACAACTGTTAACTGAAAGCCAAGCAGAACTGGAGATATGGGCATCAAAACTCTTGGCAGCACTGGGAGTTAATGCTCAGGTTATTATTGATGTGATTCCTGATGTGGAACTCCTGATCGGATCGCAACCTCCGGTGAGTGAATTAGGTCCTGCTGAGTCTCAAATTCGCTTTCATCGAGTCTTTCAAAACTTCATTCGAGTGTTTAGCCAAGTCAATCATCCGTTAGTTATTTTTTTGGATGATTTGCAATGGGCAGACTCTGCTACATTGAAGTTAATTGAGCAAATTGTAACAGATACAGATACCCAATCTCTATTTTTAATTGGGGCATATCGAGATAATGAAGTCAGCGCTGCTCATCCCTTTATGTTAACGATTGATGAGATCGGACTAGCTGGAGTCAGTGTCAATCATATCAAACTCTCGCCTTTGGATGAGGCTACGGTCAATGATTTAATTGCAGATACTCTTAAATGTACTTCCATAAGAGCTAAACCTTTAGCCGAATTGGTATTTGCTAAAACTCAAGGAAATCCTTTTTTTGTGAAAGAATTTTTCAAATCTTTATATGCTGAAAATTTGTTATATTTTGAAGTACAAAGCCTGAGTTGGCAGTGGAATATTAACCAAATTCAAGCACGAGAATTTACGGATAATGTTATCGAATTGATGGCGTTCAAGATTCAAAAGTTACCCCCAAATACGCAACAGGTTTTAAAGCTTGCCGCTGCTATTGGCAGTCAATTTGAGCTTAATACATTAGCTCTTGTTCATGAAATATCGCCTCAAGAAACAGCCCTCAGACTGCATCCAGCGATGGCAGAAGGTTTAATTTTACCCCTTAGCGATGACTACAAGGCAATTGAGCTAGATGTTAATCGTTCTTGGTCATTAGTCAATAAAGATGAACAACAAATCAATGACAAAGGACAACTAACCGTTGAATACAGGTTCGCCCATGACCGAATTCATCAAGCGGTCTATTCCTTAATTCCGACACAAGATAAGCAAGCAGTACACTTACAAGTAGGGCAATTGCAACTCAGTCATACACCGTTTCATGAGCGAGAAGCCAAAATTTTTGATATCGTTAATCAATTAAATTTAGGAATCGAATTAATCAACACTAAAGGAAGATTAAAAGAATCAAGAACTAGAATTGATAATAATATTGTATCTCAAAAAACATGTATTAAACAACAAGAATTAGCTCAGTTAAATTTAACTGCTGGCAAAAAAGCAAAAGCATCGTCGGCGTATAAACCTGCTCTAAAATATCTTCAAATTGGCATAGCATTATTAGGACGTGATAGCTGGAGTCATACTTATGATCTAACCTTAGCACTTTTTGTTGAAGCCGCAGAAGCCGCGTATCTGAGTGGTGATTTTGAGCAGCAAGATGAGTTAGTGTCCGTTGTATTACAACGAGCCAAAACCTTACTGGATAAAGTCAAAGTCTACGAAGTAAAAATTCAAGCGTATATTGCTCAGAACAAACTAAAAGAAGCCGTGGAAACAGCCCTATCTATTCTTAAATTATTGGGGATAAAGTTTCCAGAAATGCCAAATCAACGGCATAGTTGGCTAAGTTTTTGGAGAACAAAGCTAGGATTGACAGGCAAAAAAATTGAGGACTTGATTAACTTGCCTCAAATGACTAATCCCGACAAGTTAGCTGCTATGCGTATTCTCTCCAGTGTCGTTTCTGCTGCTTATTTTGCTGTTCCCAAACTGATGCCATTGCTGGTATTTAAGCAGGTAAATTTATCAATGAAGTATGGAAATGCTCCTTTATCTGCATCGGCTTATGCCAGTTACGGAATAATTTTGTGCGATTTTGGTCTGGATATTGATGCTGGCTATCGGTTTGGTCAATTAGCCTTAAATTTATTGGATCAATTTAATCGTACAGTTGGTTCTACTATCGATTCAACGAAAGCGAAAACACTCGCAAATGTTAATTTTTTCGCTCGACCTTGGAAAGAGCATTTAAAAGCCACATTACAACCCCTGCTTGAGGCATACTCTAGTGGATTGGAGACGGGAGATTTAGAAGCAGCCGCTTATGCTGCTCACAATTACTGTTTACATTCCTATTTTGTCGGCAAGGAATTAACGAAACTCCAAGAAGAAATGACCACTTACGGTGATGTTCTGAGCCAACTTAAACAAGAACGAACCTTACGAATGAACAAACTTTATCGGCAGATCATTGTCAATTTAAGGGGAGAGGTAGAAAATCCGTGCTGCTTGAATGGAAATTTATATAATGAGCTAAAAATGCTCCCGCAGCATCAAACCGCTAACGATCTAACTGCAATTTGCGTCTTACATTTTAATAAATTAATTCTATCTTATTTATTTGAATCCTATCAAGAAGCCTTTGAAAATGCCACCATAGCTGAAAAGTATTTAGATGGATTAAAAGGAACTGTTATTATACCGCTTTTCTATTTCTATGATTCTCTAGTCAGGCTGGAATCCTATTCTCAAACTGCTCTCAACCAACAAAATACTCTCTTGAGTAAAGTCGTCACTAATCAGAAAAAGATGCAACAATGGGCGCATCATGCACCCATGAATCATTTACATAAGTTTTATCTGGTTGAAGCCGAGCGATATCGGGTTTTAGGGCAACTTAATCAAGCCGCAGAATTTTATGATCGCGCCATTGAAACGGCTCAAAACAATGAATATCTTCATGAAGAAGCGATCGCCCATCAACTCGCGGCTAAATTCTATTTACGTCAAGGTAAAACTACAATTGCTAGAGCTTATATGCAAGATGCTCATTATTGCTATTTGCAATGGGGAGCAACGGCTAAAGTCAAAGATTTAGAAAAACGATATCCCCAGTTACTGACTATTACTCAACTGGGAATGAATAATCGTTCTACAACGACTAGTACAACCAATACAGGTTCCGTTACAGCTTTGGATTTAGCCACTGTAATGAAAGCATTTCAAGCCATTTCTGGAGAAATTGTCTTGGACAATTTACTCGCCAAGCTAATGAAGATGCTGATCGAGAATGCTGGTGCTGAAAAAGGGGTTTTAATTTTATCAACGAATAGTAAATTATTGATTGAGGCTCAAGGCTCTGTTGACTCTGATCAAGTGCAAGTTTTGCAGTCAATTTCCGTAGAAAACAATTCCTCTTGTCCTCTACCTGTATCCATTATTAACTATGTAACCCGTACTAAACAAACTTTGGTCTTAAATGATGCTACCCGTGAGAGTTCATTTATCAAAGATTCCTATATTAAAGACTATCAACCCCGATCAATTCTGTGTTGTACTCTCCTCAACCAAGGCAAACTAACGGGCATAATTTATCTGGAAAATAATCTAACAACGGGTGCATTTACTCCCGATAGACTGGAAGTATTGAAACTATTATCCTCCCAAGCGGCTATCTCCATTGAAAATGCCAAACTCTACTCCGAATTAAAAGCTAAAAATGCTGCCTTGCAAGAAATGGATCAACTCAAAGATGAGTTTTTGAAGACAACCTCCCATGAACTCCGCACTCCCCTCAATGGTATTATTAATTCTATTCGACTTATATTAGATGGCTTTTGTGATGACAAAGATGAGGAAATAGAATTATTAATGCAGGCGGATCGGTGTGCCCTCAACTTACTCAGTATTATCGATCAGGTTCTGGATCTGGCTAAAATTAAATCGGGTAAGCTGGCAGTAGAGATAGAATCAGTAGATTTGCATCAAGCCCTATCAGAAGCGATAGATTTACAGACCAATAAACTTGAACAAAAAAGTCTAAAATTATACAGAAATTATTTTACTCAGTCGCTGCAAGTTTTAACCGATTCCAGCAAACTGAAACTGATTCTTCTGAATATTATTGAAAACGCTATTAAATTTACAAATAGTGGTAGTATTGTCATCACTACGAACATCGAATCAGGCACAGACAATTTGGATAACTCTCGCCTTCCAATGGCAATTGTCACGATCAAAGATACGGGAATTGGCATCGAACCCAACCAACAACACAAATTATTTAAACCCTTTGTTATGGTAGATGGTTCTACGACTCGGAGTCAGGGGGGAATTGGTTTAGGATTGGTCATCTCACGGAACTTAATAGAATTGATGGGAGGTCGTATTACACTAGAAAGTGCGGGGAAAAATCAAGGCACAACAGTACAAATCGCTTTACCTCTAAAAGTCAACTGAATTCGGATTCTTGTTTAGCGTTTTTGAGGATTAATGATATCATGTTTCGGAACATCGGTAATGTATCCAAGAGTAAAAAAGTGGCTATTAGCAATTAGTCATTAGCGACGATCAGCATTTATATACGAGAAAGATATAACCGGACGTGATATGACTCAAGGAAATACTTAACTCCCTAGACGTGCTCAAGTCTTAATCCTGACTCCTATTTTTAAATCAGGTAAATAAGATTAAACACAACTGTAACTAAGCTTAACGATATGATAAAAGAAGGAACTTTGACAGTAATTCGTTTTGATGCAGCTTAGAAATGACAGGGAATCAACAGACCGTTTTGATTGTAGATGACTCTGCTGAAGATCGAGCCGTCTATCGCCGTTACCTGCTTCAAGATGCAACTTATACCTATCAAATTTTTGAGTCGGAGTCTGGGGAAGAAGCGCTGCAATTGTGCCACCAGATTAAGTTAGATGTTATCTTACTGGACTTTTTGTTGCCCGATATGGATGGGCTGGAGTTTCTCAACGAATTGAAAACTCAACGATCATCACCCTTCCCACCCATCGTTATGCTAACAGGACAGGGGAATGAAGCGATCGCCGTCCAAGTCATGCAAAATGGCGTGCAAAATTACTTAGTCAAAGGGCAACTCACCCCTGAAAGTCTTCATTTAGCCATTCATAATGTAATTGATCTATCGCAGCAAACTACTCCTTTTGAACAGCAAACTCGCACTATTTTAATTGTTGATAATTGTGCAAAAGATCGAGCCACCTATCGCTCCTACCTACTGCAAGATTCAACCTACAACTATCAAATTTTTGAGTCAAAGTCTGGGGAAGAAGCCCTGCAATCCTACCTCTGGGTCAAACCCGATGCTATTTTACTTGAATTTAAGCTACCCGGAATGGATGGACTAGAGTTTCTCAATCACTTGAAAACTCACTTACACAGAACCCAACTCCCAGCCATTATGATTACCGGACAAGGCGACGAAGCGATCGCCGTCCAAGCCATCAAAAATGGAGCGCAAGACTATTTAGTTAAAAGCAATCTTACCTCAGCAATGCTGTGTCGCGCTACTAAAACCATTGTTCAACAAACTCACCTCCAAGGACTTCTCGAACAAAGTCAAGAACGACAACGCTTAATATCAGCGATCGCCCTCCGAATTCGCCAATCCCTCAACCTCAACGAAATCCTCAACACCACCGTCACCGAAGTCCGACAATTCCTCACCTGCGATCGCGTCGTCGTTTATCAGTTTGCACCAGATATGAGCGGCGATATCGTTGCTGAATCCGTAGCACCGGGTTGGACACCTGCATTAGGCACCACCATTCAAGATACCTGCTTTCAAACTGGAGCCGGAGAAAACTATCGCCAAGGACGCAAACGAGCGATCGACAATATCTACGAAGCCGAATTAACCAATTGCCATATTAACTTATTAGAGCAATTTGAAGTCAAAGCCAATCTCGTCGTACCCATTTTACTTAGAGTTGATCGGGAAGAGGAGAGGGAGAGGGGGAGTGTGGGACAAGGGGACATGGGGGACAAGGGAGATAAGGGGGACAAGGGAGATAAGGGGGACAAGGGGGACAAGGGGG
>DNGI01000347.1:0-4927 GCA_003486645.1 Cyanobacteria bacterium UBA11370
GGGAGAGGAGCGTTTTTAGTAATAATTAATCACTAATTTTATTTTCAGACAATAAATGACCTAAAAATCAATCCCCATCTGCTTTCTAGTTTGAGCAAATTTTAAGAATGAAACAGCCCTGGGGGAGATGGGGGGAGGAGAGTTTTTTTTGTAAGTAATTAGCCGAGCATAATATAAGCTGCCGTAGCCTTTGTTTCCGGTTCCCCGTTATTATGATATCCGCTTAATTACCCTCAATAAACTTTCTCCCCCTCTCCCCCAAACTACGTTCCGCTACGCTAACTCCCTCTCTCCCTCTCCCTCTTTTTTAGGATTATTCAACCGGACATGATATTAAGGAGTTGCTGAATAAGAGCAAGAGATTTGTTGATTGAAGATTACTTCCAAGCTTCCCAATCTTCATTAAAAATAGAGGTATCCGGAAAAGCTGTAGGATTATTATTCTTTTCCAACCGCTGCCGAAGAACTTGCAATTGTGGATCATGAGGGGGGAGTCCTTCAACGAGTTGATAAGGCGCTATTCCCTTTTCTAACGCAAACGCAGCCGTTGTTCCAGCACCTGCACCCGATGACCATTCAAAGGAATGCACTCGATACGCCGCCGCTGCAATATGACTCGTAGCAATACTTTTTCCAGCGACTAACATATTATCTATTTTTTGAGGAATAATAGCTCGCAAGGGAATTTGAAAGGGATAGGCTTGTCCTGCACCTTGACGTTCCCCTTCCCGTTCAGTATTACCCGGAGTTTCTGGTGGTGTAAGGGTCATGCAAGGGTGAAAATCGATCGCATAATGCCCAATTCCAATCGAATCGGGGTAAATTGTCGAACGAGTACGCCGCTTAATTTGTTCGAGGGGAATAGTCCCTTCAATCGCAGAAATTGTTTCTCGTCCAGCTAACGCAATTAATAACGAACGATACATTTCTGGTGAAAGGGTTTGCTGATAATAGTTATCCCGATAGTCACGACGGGACATATCAATTTCCCAAATTGTAAAGCCTTCCGGATAACCAAACGAAGGGCGACCAATAATTCGCCGTCCTTCCCGCATATAGGGATATTTGGATAAACCATGTACCGTACCCATCGGAGACTCTAATCCCGAAAGATATCGATTATTTGGATTAGGCTTTTTAACATTATCTCCTAATTGGGAGTCCGTCGTTCCCGCGACTAACCAATAGAAATAACCTAGGGCTTTTTCCTCCGCTTTATACAAACTCTCCGTTCGTAACCCTCCCATCCAACCACCCGGTGATAATTGACCCATTCCTTGCAATTGATCACGAGTATAAACTAAGTTATCTTGTGATGTACCGGGACGATAATCATTCCCCCATGTCCAGTTTTGCATGGAAATATCCCCTGGTGTCGGAACAGTAAACGTAATCCCGCCGAATTTAGTTGTTTCACCGTTTTTAGGACTCCAAATGCGCCGATAGGTAAACACTAATCCAAAGTCTGCTAATCGCGGTAATTCATAACTATAGTAAGGTTCATACTCAGGATAAAAGGCAGGCATTTGGTGAGTTTGGGGTTCCTTTGTCGCTTCCATCGCAAAGGTGTAAGTAAACCCCTGCGTACAATAGGGATCGTTAGTCGTACTGGAAGAAGACGGTTCTAGGTGAGAACGAGGATCAATACCAAGGCGATAAGGAACATCTGCGAGGGCAATGATTTCTCCGGTTTCTGTAGCATCAATAACGTACCAAGGAATGGGGAGTGGGGAGTGGGGAGTGGGGAGTGGGGGAGTGAAGCGGATGAGGGTTTTATCAAAATAACGGGAATTTTGATACTGATACCAATCTTCAATGGTTTGTGAGAGGGGAAAGGTATTGAGGGGAGGCGCATTTTTGGCGGGTTTGTGTTGAATAGCGATCGCACTTTCAATTACATTCCCATTGGTGTTATAGCTAAGTTCCTTAATAACGGTAGAAGGAAACCATTTCAGCGTACCTTTCCCCCGTTTAGCAGCATCCTTCAACATATCATAGAGAATGTTGTGAGCATCTTTAGGTAGAAAACACGATTCACTCACCCAACAATCTCCAGGGTTGAGTTCGCCATATTTACGTTTAATTCGCTCCCGCAATTCTAAATAACCACGAGAATAGAAAAGGCGCGATCGCTGGGTTGGACGTTCATCAAGTGCAGAGGTTCCTTGAGATGAAATTTGTCCCCCTACCCAGTCGGTAATTTCAGTTAGGCAAACCGTTCGCCCTGCCAGTAAGCCTTCGTAAGCGGTTGCTGCACCTGCGAGTCCACCCCCTACTACTAATACTTCACAGTCTACCGTTTCATCAGGAGTTCTTGGGGGTGCAGTTAGGGCAATTGGGGTGAGGGATGTTAGAGAGATGACGCTGAGAGTGATGCTGACGAGTGCTTGCTTCATAGGTTGAGAGACGCTGTTTTTATCCTGTCGTACATTAAGCCAGATCCTTGACGTTGCCATCATCCAAAAAGTTTATTTATTTTGTCTATCGTCTCGATAGAGTCGGGTTTTTCGGTTGCGATCGCTTAGAATATCTATCCAAGCAAGAAGCTAAAAACGTTATCTTCTCTAGGTAAAGCCCTTATTTTTGTAGATGTGTAAAGTAGATGTTGACATTATTGTAGCATGATTGTATTATAAAGTAATTAATTCCAAAAAGGCGCACGTTTATGCCTTACGAAAAATTAGAACTTTCCACCCCAACGCCTGTATTATCTTGGGCGAATCATGCTCTTGGTCATGAAGAAACCAAGATGGCAAAAAATGTCGCTTCTTTACCCTTTGTATTTAAACACGTGGCATTAATGCCGGATGTTCACTTAGGAAAAGGAGCATTAGTTGGGTCTGTCGTTGCGACGAAAGAAGCAGTAATTCCTGCTGCTGTGGGTGTCGATATTGGTTGCGGGATGGCGGCGATCAAAACTCCATTTAGTGCGGATCAATTGGAGGGGAAACTCAAAAAAATCCGCTTAGATATTGAAGCCGCAATTCCAGTTGGCTTTAATGAAAATAAAGATATCGACAAATCCGTCTCAAATTGGCAAGGCTGGGCTAATTTCAAACAACTGCACCGAGGGGTACAGGATTTGAATGGAAAAGCCATGAAACAGTTAGGTTCTCTTGGGGGTGGAAATCATTTTATTGAAGTATGTATCGATACCGAGAACACAGTTTGGTTAATGCTTCATTCCGGTTCCCGCAATATTGGTAATGTGTTGGCTCAATGTCACATTAGCACTGCTAAAGAATTAGCCAAGCTAGCAGGAAATCGCTTACCTGATCCTGATTTAGCTTACTTTATTGCTGGAACTCCGGAATTTGCTACTTACTGGCGGGATTTACAATGGGCACAAAATTATGCCCGTTATAACCGCGATGTGATGATGGCACGATTCAAGCGAATTGTTGAAAAACATTTATCTGGAGGTAAGCCAATCAAGCCTCTGTTAGAGGTAAATTGCCATCACAATTATGCCGAGAAAGAAGTGCATTTTGGTGAGGAAGTGTACGTCACTCGTAAGGGTGCTGTGCGAGCGCGAGAGGAAGATTATGGTATTATTCCCGGTTCGATGGGGGCAAAGTCTTTCATTGTAAAAGGAAAGGGAAATCATGATAGTTATTGCTCTTGTTCCCATGGTGCGGGGCGTTTGATGTCACGGAGTAAAGCGAAAAAACACTTCTCACTTGATGATTTATTGGAGCAAACGAAGGGCGTTGAGTGTCGTAAGGATGGCGGGGTTTTAGATGAAATTCCGGGTGCTTATAAGTCGATAGATGAAGTGATGAATAATCAGTCAGATTTGGTGGAAGTGGTGGCGACATTGAAGCAAGTCGTTTGTGTGAAAGGTTAGATGATTTTATTAGGTGGGTATTGCTCACCTTTTTTATTGACTAAAAGGTTACAGTTGGCAACGGACGTGGCAACGGATGTGGTAACGGATGTAGCGGATGGGGGGTGGTTTCTCGTTGATCTTGGGTTTTTCCCCAATAACTTATCCGTTACATCTGCTACCCAATCCGCTGCCAAATCTGGTGTTAATATTACTGCCTTCTATTAGAATCTCTATTTTTCTCGAATTCTATTCTCGACTCCTCCCAAAACCCAAACCCTGGAACCCCTCCCCCCTCCATCCCCGCACCCGATCGCAACCGACACCCCCCTCCCCAGCCTTTAACACTAACTCACTACGAGATCCTTAATTAGTACTCCACCAAGGGCGGTAAAATAATCCAGTTGCCCTAAATGGGAATTGAGTGTTAAAGCTAAAACGCATAAGATGCCCAAGACATACACCGTTGAAATTAATCACCAAGGCACGATCAATACCATAGAAGTGCCAGAAAATCAAAAAATTCTCGAAGCTGCCTCTGTTGCTGGCATACATTTACCCAATTCCTGCAATGCTGGAGTTTGTACTACCTGTGCTGCCCAAATTTTAGAAGGGGAAGTAGATCAAACCGATGGCATGGGACTTGGCCCAGAACTGCAAGCTGAAAAGTATGTACTGCTTTGTGTTGCCTATCCCCGCTCTAACCTCAAAATTGTTACTGAAAAGGAAAATGAGGTTTATGATCGCCAATTCGGACAGCCTTAAAGTAATGGGGAGTGGGGAGTGGGGGAGGTGTTTACAAATCATTGAGACTGGCTATAGATACATCAAGCTTAAAGGAAACCTAAAATGACAACTCATTTTATTACCGCAGAAATTGACCTGCAAGAGTCGCCAAAACAATTACATCAAGCGATTGAAACTGAACTGGAAAAACGGGGCGAACCTCTACGCTGGGCAGTTACGGCTGTAGACACCGAGCAGCAAAAAGTTCAAATTGAAGCCATTGTTACCACCCCTTCACCAACTCCAAACGCTGAATTACAAACCAATTCATAATTTATAGCAGATTGAATGCACGTATTGTAGAGACGTTGCATT
>DNGI01000347.1:5148-6023 GCA_003486645.1 Cyanobacteria bacterium UBA11370
CATTGCAACGTCTCTACAGGGTTCTGGTTTACAGTTCGTGAGGTTAATTAAGCCGATTTGATACAATTCCTAATTCAGTAATGCGTCCATACACAGTGGTTTTAATAGTTCCTACAGGGGTAGGAGCATCAATTGGGGGCTATGCGGGAGATGCCTTACCTGTGGCTAGAGCGATCGCCCAAATTTGCGATCGCCTCATTACTCACCCTAATGTCCTCAATGGCGCTCAATTGTATTGGAATTTACCCAATGCTCTCTATGTGGAAGGGTTTGGGCTTGACAAATTCGCTGCTGGATGCTGGGGGCTGCAACCTGTCCATCAGAATCGGGTGGGATTAATTCTCGATCAAGGGATTGAACCCGACCTACGCCTGCGACACTTACAAGCAGCAGATGCCACCAGAGCGACATTAGGATTAAATCTAACAGATTATGTCATCACGGATGCGCCCTTAAACGTAGAATTACGAACCGCTGCATCGGGGGCGAGTTGGGGTACAATTGGGAATCCCGGAAGTTTATTGCGTGCGGCTGAAGTCCTGATTCAACAAGCTAAAGCCAATGCGATCGCCGTTGTCGCCCGTTTCCCGGATGATCTGGGTAGCTACGCCTTAGAAGCCTATCGACATGGACAAGGAGTAGACCCCCTCGCAGGTGCAGAAGCTGTCATCAGCCATCTCATCGTTCGTACCTTCCAAGTCCCTTGCGCCCACGCCCCTGCCCTAACCCCCCTCCCCCTTGACCCAAACCTATCCCCTCGTTCTGCTGCCGAAGAACTAGGCTATACCTTTCTACCCTGCGTACTCGTAGGACTTAGCCGCGCCCCCCAATTCATCATCAACTCCAAAACCTCCCTCTCCCCCTCTCCCCATCCC
>DNGI01000245.1:0-2356 GCA_003486645.1 Cyanobacteria bacterium UBA11370
GCGCTTAACAATTGGTGGTGCCATTGTCGTAACTGCTCCCGTTGGTAAAGTGAGTGAGTGGGGGAGTGGGGGAGTAAATAATTTTTGCGCTCTTGTTGGTTTTCAGTCTTAATGAGAATGAGCCATACTTTATTAAACAGGAAACAAGCTCTTTGATATCACTGAGTAATCTGTTGGCATATATTGAACAAAATCTCCAAAAAACTAAACGATTAATGGGTCTAGATTAGGAGCAATTGCAACAGTGAAAAGCGGTCAAATCATTATCAGTAATTTTACGTAAAAAACATACAATAAACTCTTTTGATACAGTTTTCATAAACTTCAATCAATATCGATAGATTGAAAAAAGAGCAATTATAAAGCTTGGCAGTGCAACAAGATATAAAAGATTTTGCAAAGCCTGTATAAAATTTTGGTAAAGATGTCAAAATATACATCAATGCCACAGGGGACTTACCCAGTCCGCAGGTTCTTCATGCAAATCTACAATTTTCTAGACCGCTACCGACAAGGAGAGCGCGACTTTTCCCAGGTTGACCTCAGTGGAGCTAGCCTGAGCGGGGTGGATCTGCGGAATATTAATTTAAGCGGTGCTAACCTGACTAGTGCGAATCTGAGTTGGTCTTCTTTCGACCATGCTAATTTTGCAGGTGCTTGCCTCCATCAAGCTGATTTGCACAACGCTATTTTAAATAACACTAATTTTAACCGAGCCACCTTGACCCGCGCCAATCTCAGCAAAGTAGATTTGCGGATGGCAAGCCTACGGGAGGCTAACTTAAATTGGGCAGATGTAACCCGTGCTGATTTGAGTGAGGCGGATCTTCAAAGTACCCAGCTCAATCAAAGTAATCTTGCAGAAGCTAAACTCAATAAAACCCAACTCGTTAGTGCCGAATTAATGGCAGCTAATCTTTGTTATGCTAGCCTAATTCGTGCCAACCTCAGTAATGCAAATTTGCGGGAAGCGCAGTTAGAAGCCGCCCATTTAAGAGAAGCGATTTTAGTCGGTGTTAATTTAACAGAAGCCAACCTTCACGCCGTTGATTTGCGAGGGTCTAATCTGAGTGAAGCCGACTTACATCGAGTTATTCTCACAGATGCAAATCTGAATCAAGCGAATGGCGATCGCGCTGATTTTAGTCGAGCAAATCTTACAGGCGCTTATTTACTCAAAGCCATCTTTTCCAACACTAATTTTTTCCGAGCTGTACTTCAAGATGTCTATTTATTGCATACTGATCTGAGTAACGCTAATCTACAAGGTGCAGATTTAAGACGAGCTGATTTAAGCGGAGCTTACCTACAAGATACAATCTTAACTGAAGCCAATTTAAGTGGAGCCTATCTGCTAGAAAGCTATCTGATTCGCACCCAACTTGATCGAGCCGAACTAACAGGATGCTGTATTCATAACTGGCATCTTGAGGATGTGGATTTATCAAACGTAAATTGTCGTTATTTATTTACTCAATTCAACCACACGACCAACAGCCCTAGCGATCGCTATCCGGTAATTGGGAATTTATTACCGGGAGACTTTACCCTTAAAAATACCACCAACAAATTAACACTAGAGATTGAGTTCCAGCACCATCCTAATTGGGAAGTATTAGTATTTACTCTACTTCAACTAGAAGGGGAATGGTCTGACCTTAAGTTAAAGATTGAATCCTATGAATGCAGGTTTGGACACTATTGCCTACGCTTATCAGCGAACCCAGTCGTTAAGCCACAACGGTTACATCAACGCATTTTGCAACTTTATCCGCAAATGTACAAGCGTTTCCATAATCAACGTCAAAGTATCCTAGAATTATTAGAACTTGATCAGCCTCACAAGCGAGAAACACAATCTCTACGGCGATCTGCACCACAACCGATTGATCAAGAACATTCTGCTGATCACCAGTGGCATCTCTATCAAACCGTTGTTTATCAAATTGAACGAATTATCATGTCCCAACCCCCTGAAAAAATTGTGGAGGGTGTGCAGCGACTGCTGAAGTTTTTGAAGGAACAAAATATTGCTACTGAAGAAATTCACAAACAATTCGTTACTCAAACGATTAGCAAGCGGGTAACTAAAGATCCACTCTTTCAAAAGCAACTGCTAGAATGGCAAGAAACTACCAATAATTCAGGCAATGTTTCTAGCGTAGAGCAAGCTATGTATTCGGCAATTTCTATAATTTTAGGGAATAATAATTTGCGTGTGTTTCCGTAATTTTGTGAAAATTTTGAGCCACTTAATCTGCCCTTGCCTTGAAATTTCATAGGATTGAGTTAGGGTTGTGTGTAATACCAAGTTGCATTCATACATAGTACTTTCTTTCCCCTTGTCCCCCTTGTC
>DNGI01000245.1:2630-4826 GCA_003486645.1 Cyanobacteria bacterium UBA11370
TCCCCCTTGTCCCCCTTGTCCCCACTCCCGGTCTCCCCCATCACCTCCGGGACTGTACCGCAGAAGGCATCCGCTGACTCACTTGAGCTAAACTCCAATCAGGTCTTAAATTTTTAGCTTGACGCAAATAGGGATGATAGATTTCAGCTTGTGAAACAGGCGTATTAACATGAATCAAACAGCGGATACAGCGTTCTAGACTCCCCTCAACATACATCTGTTGGAGGTCTAGTAAAGCCACATTATCCCAGTGAGGGCGTTCTCGTGCGATCGCTGCTGGGAAAATTGCATCTAAATCCGGTGTCGCGGTGAAGATCGCACTAATGATTTCGTCGTGGTGGATCGGATTGTGGGTTTCCAACTCATCCAAAAGTTCCATCACCGCTTCTCGGATTGCTCCAACTGTGTTTTCCGAAGCACTGGTTGCCCCACGAATCGCTCGAACTCGCCACTCTACCACTCGCATCCTCCACAGTTTTCTATTTGAATTTTGTATTTTAAATTTTATTAAGGTCTGTATAGCCATAAAGGCTGACCATTCGTAGCCAATTCAAATTCTAACCAATCTATGCCCATCAATACCCCTGATGGCATTCGACTTTTGCTTCCTGGGACGAGACGATTCCAAAATGGCTTCGGTTCCTCAATGGTTTCACACTTAGTTTTATCCGGGTCAAGACCCACAAGTTCTGCCGCCCAACGACGGGCATCTTCTTCCGTTCCCAGCCGATCCACAACACCCAACTCTAACGCTTGCTGACCTGTAAAAATCCGACCATCGGCAAAGCTTCTCACCGTATCTACAGCTAGTTTACGACCTTGAGCAACGGTTTGGACAAACTGCTGATAACTGGTATCGATCATTTCCTGTAAGATACTTTGTTCTGGCTCAGTCAGTTCCCGGTCAAATGCCAGAATATCTTTATAAGGGCCAGACTTAATCACTTTAAAGGAAACGCCAATTTTCTCTAACAGACGTTCCAGGTTATTCCCGCGCAGAATGACACCAATACTGCCAGTGATGGTACCGGGGTTAGCAACGATGTGTTCCGCTCCCATCCCAATGTAAACCCCACCGGATGCAGAAATATTGCCAAAACTAGCCACAATCTTGACTTTCTCTCGCAGACGCATGAGGGCGCTGTAGATTTCCTGGGAATCCCCAACCGTACCGCCAGGAGAATCAATCCGTAACAGCAGGGCGGGAAACTTCTTTTCTTCCACAGTTTTCAGGGCATCGAGTACCCGTTTGCGAGTAGCACCCGCGATCGCACCTGTAATTTCAATGCGGGCAATTTGTTTACGAGATTTGGGCTGAAAAGGCCAAGGCATGAGTCGTTGAATTATCTAATTGTGTTGAGTTGCAGGCGATCCGCCTAATAATCCATAGGTTCGGTATTATAGCGGTTTTCAACGAGCGTGAAGTACAGCTCGTGGATGTGAAATCTAGACATAGCCAAGAAAACTTGCAACGCTGATCGCGGATCACGAACTACTAACTGCTATAACTCTAGTTTGCACGATCAACGTAGGTTTAGGGAGAACTCACGTATAATTTGCCACTAAGGCAGTACTCTAAATTTGCTAGAGTTTTGTCAACGATTCGGGTTTTCTAGCGCAAGCTAGCTGTCGGGTATGGATATTGAAAAACTCAACGGGATTTTAAGAAAATTTTTGGCGAATACGAGAGGGATTGAAGATGCTGTGTTAGTTTCCCAGGAAGCTGAACTGATCGCCGATCCGATTCAAGGATGGGATGAACAATCGGCAATGGGTATGGCGGTGGCAATGTTTGGTTTAACGGATAATACTTATGAGCATTTAGGTTGGCCTGGACTTGACCAAATGTGGCTACAAGCACAAGATCACTATTTTATTGGAGTGCGTTGCACGGATGACGTTTACTTACTCGTCAAAGCCGTTCATGCGGGTAGACTAGGGGAATTGAGAATGGCAGTAGAACGAACTGTCGAACAGCTTCAAGCTGCTATTGATCCTCAAGCTGTTCCTGCATCAAATCCCCCAGTCCTTCCACCTAGCACTCATAATGGGCCAATTTCTCCGAGTAATACGTCCTCGCCTCCGGAAAAATCACCTCCCCCTCCGCCCAGCGATAATCGATTGAAATATCGGAATCGCCGACCGTTGTTTTAGGTCTTGGGGAGTGGGGAGTGGAGTTTTGAGTTTTGTTAGCGT
>DNGI01000245.1:5081-7921 GCA_003486645.1 Cyanobacteria bacterium UBA11370
TTTGTTAGCGTAGCGGGACGATAATCCGTTTTGAGTTAAAGACCGTGATCTCTCTTAATTTCAAAACCACTATAAGCAGGCATCCCGTGTTCGCCGATATCTAGTCCTTCGATTTCCTCTTCTGGACTGACTCGGATACCTCCTAATGCCATCTTAATGAGAGTCCAAGCTATCCAACTTGATAAAACGGTGAAACCAGCAACAGCAAGAATACCCACGAGTTGAGCGAAAAATTGACCGATACCTCCACCCAGAAGTAATCCTTTGTCTGGCCCTAATCCCTTCTCATACAGATCGCCAGGACCTGCACTAAATAGACCTACAGCCAGGGTTCCCCAAAGACCACAACCCAAGTGAACGGAAATCGCACCCACAGGGTCATCAACTTTCCAGCGGTCGAAGGCTTCTACAAACAGAACCACCAGTATCCCAGCTACCACACCGATAACGGCTGCACTCCTTACACTGACAAAAGCACAGGAGGCTGTAATACCCACTAACCCTGCCAGGACACCATTGATTGTCATGGTTAGATCCGGCTTCCCGAAATACCGCCAAGAAAAGACCGTTGCTGCAACTGCCCCTGTTGCCGCCGCCATATTCGTTGTTAGCACAATATGAGTAATGGCTTCCGGATCAGCAGATAGGGTTGATCCTGGGTTAAAGCCAAACCAGCCCAACCAAAGAATAAAACAACCCAAGGTCGAGATACTCAGGTTATGACCCGCGATCGCAAAGGATTCACCGCCTTGATATTTCCCGGTGCGTGGGCCTAAGATGATTGCGCCGATTAAAGCCGCCCAACCCCCTACACAGTGAACCACCGTTGAACCTGCAAAATCGTAAAAACCGACACTTTTTTGCAGCCATCCCCCTCCCCAAATCCAGTGGCCTGTAATCGGGTACGCAATACCCACCAGAAATAAGCTAAAAATAAAAAATGCCAGAAATTTAATCCGTTCGGCAACCGCTCCAGAAACAATCGTTGCTGCCGTGCCAGCAAAGACTAACTGAAAGAAGAACTTGGCACTGAGGGGCACATTTGCCCAATCCAGGGATGTAAAAACATTTTTATAATCTGCTTCTCGACCACTAAAGAAAAATCCTTTCAATCCTCCCATAATGGGATCAAGAAAGCCCCCATTACTAAACATCAGGCTAAAACCAATTGCCCAGAATGCCACAGTAGATAAGGCAAACACAATCAGGTTTTTACTCAAAATGTTAACGGCATTCTTTTGGCGGCAAAAGCCCGTTTCCAGCATGGCAAAGCCAGCGTTCATAAAGAACACTAAAACCCCTGTCATTACAACCCATACTGTATCTAACCACCGCTGGAGATCTGCGTTGGAGAGATCTTGAGCAACTGCCGCGTAACTCCACATCAGCAGAATCATTACCGTCATTGGCAAACAGGTTCGCCAACTCGGTGACAGCCAGCTTTTTTTGCGCTTAAACCGTTTGCGTTTTGGCTTATACATCATCAGTTTCAGCTCCTTGAGGACTACCCACCCTCAGCCTGTTTATCCCGGAAGTAGTTTATCAGCTCCTACGCAAAGACCGTACTCTGATCCCAGTAAAATCATGTTCTTAACAAAAGTAAATAATTGAGTATAATTACGTTAAGAATCATAAAAAATAATCATCTAGTAGAGCATTGTCTCAAAACAAGCGAATGCAACTAAAAATTACCAATATTCAATCCCCTTTAACACCGTTATTACTGATTGCGCCATTTTTCCTATGGGGAACAGCCATGGTTGCGATGAAGGGAGTTATTCCCCATACGACACCCCTGTTTATGGCGGGAGTGCGTTTAGTGCCAGCGGGAGTGTTAGTCTTGTTGGCAGCACATTTCATGGGTCGTCCTCAACCCAAAGGTGGGTTAGCTTGGTTGTGGATTGGTTTGTTTGCTCTGATTGATGGGGCACTATTTCAGGGATTTCTCGCTGAGGGATTGGTCAGAACTGGGGCAGGTTTGGGTTCAGTAATGATTGACTCTCAACCGCTAGCTGTGGCGCTGTTATCTGCGTTACTTTTTGGTGAAATTATTGGATTATGGGGGTGGTTAGGGCTGGGAATTGGGATTTTGGGCATTAGTTTAATTGGTTTGCCTGATCCGTGGATTTTAAGTTGGCTTCACGGCGAAGCGATCGCCTTATACTTCAATTGGCAGCAGCTATTTGAAAATGGAGAATGGCTGATGCTGTTAGCGTCGTTGTCTATGGCAGTGGGAACAGTGTTGATTCCGTTTGTTTGCCGATATGCTGATCCAGTGGCAGCGACGGGATGGCATATGATTTTAGGAGGATTGCCCCTATTTGCTTTATCAGGAGTTTGGGAATCTCAGCAGTGGGTGAATATTGACGCATCAGGTTGGATGGCGTTGGTTTACTCGACCACGTTTGGCAGTGCGATCGCTTACGGTTTATTCTTCTATTTTGCCTCTAAGGGAAATCTCACGAGTTTGAGTGCCCTGACGTTTCTTACACCCGTATTTGCCCTGTTATTTGGGAACTGGTTATTATCGGAGGTACTCTCTCCCCTACAGTGGATGGGAGTAAGTTTGACGTTAGTAAGTATCTATCTCATTAATCAGCGAGAACAAATCCCACAGATGTTGCAATTTCTCTGGTCAAAATCTGCTATTGAAAAGAGTTCAGAAATTCAGAATAGTGTTCAGAAAGAGATTGCTGATCCGTCTTGAAGGGAGTGTGATAAGCTAAGACGCATTTAAATTGGATATTGAAATTTTTGAAAGGGGTGTAGGGTGTGGGGTGTGGGGTGTGGGAAGATGCAATTTTTCATGCCGATTAGCTTATAGCCAGTCTAAATGATTT
>DNGI01000245.1:8170-9315 GCA_003486645.1 Cyanobacteria bacterium UBA11370
CCCTTGTCCCCCTTGTCCTCCTTTTCTCCCTTATCTATCCTTTTTAACTGAACCATTGAACCTAAACTTGCAATGTCCTAGTTAGTGGTCAAGACATCCCAAGAGGAGAGATATATACTTAACACAAAGGAGTTTCCTCCGATGAGATAATTTCAGGACTGTTTTCTACCCGTAAGGATTATGCTATCAACATTTGTAATCATGGTTATCTATGTCTCGGTTGGAATTTGGTATTTTACTCCGCAAAAACCTCCCAAATCCAAAACACCGGAAGAACAGTTAGGAGAAGCATTGACTAAATACCTTTCCAGTTTAGACATTCCCAAAAAATCATAATTTTTGCCATGTATAGATGGAGGGCAGATCCCAATATCTGCCCCTGCAAATGCTAAAAATTGTGATTTTTGAGTTAAGGTTTGATATTACTCAGAATCAATTTCTACAATCTGCTGTAATAGTTCTCGATCCTGAGTCATTGCCTTACGAATACGGGCGATCATATACGAGGCTGTATTCTTGTTAACCCCAATTTTGTTGGCAAGCTGACGCACACTGATACCTCCTAGGGAATTCAGAACAAGGTGAATTGCCAAAAACCATTTTTCTAAGCCTACATGAGTCTTATGAAACAGAGTTCCAACTGTAACGCTATATGAAGTAAAGCATTCGTTACATTGATATCTGCGTTCGTTCTTTAATTTCCGAGAATGGGTTGATTGGCAATAGGGACATTTTGGCTTTTTACCCCATCGGATTTGTTCAAGACGGGTAAGGTAATGCTCCTGATTGTATGTCATCTTTAGCTCAAAACTCAGTTGAGCCAAAGATGGACTAGGGATTTAATTGAATAGTAGCGACACTACCAGTTCTGTGCTCAGGGAGTGCTAAAGCAAAATGCCGAAGCAACTAGATGCTGCGATTGATAAGTGTAGGCTGTTGATCGGCGATTAGATAGCAAAAATATAACATTACCGTAACTGTTGCTCTTTTAAAAGTGCATCCGCCCAAGTTATATCAATGCCTAATAAGGGTGGGATAGAGTCCTGAGTGTAATCAATTACTAAGTCATATCCGGCACGCTCATAGACTCCATTTAACAATGACTGTAAATCAATTAATGGTTCATACCGAGTTGCGTTCATACG
>DNGI01000245.1:9557-11490 GCA_003486645.1 Cyanobacteria bacterium UBA11370
CCTTGTCCTCCTTGTCTCCCTTGTCTTCCTTGTCCTCTCTATCTACTCTCTTTGAAAGCAACTTAGTATCAAACTCTCCTCCACGCAGAGGTAAAAGAAATGAGGGAATTGCATCTTGTAAATTAAACGCATAGAGATCAGCTTCGGGACGGCGATCGCTATTACTCACCAAAATCCGATAATGACTTTCAATGGAACTCTTATTCTATAAAATAGGGTTAAAAATAAGAGCAAGAACGCAGAACACAAGCAGGCTTGTTCTGAACTCCAAAACTTCTGTGTTCTTTTGTTAACATGGGGTACTGCGATCGCAGTTATGATTGAGCTAGTGTGGAGTCACATCTCCATAGCAAAAAACGGCTGCACTTTCAAGTCTTTGGTTCTCCTATGATTCGCCATCGCTCCACTGTACTCTTAGCTGCCTGTGTGACTTGCCTAGGCTGGACTCTGGCTACTAGTCATAACCCTGGACTAGGAGCAGTTGCTTATTCATTGCTTGATTCCTCCGCTCAAACAATCGCTCAAGCCTCTTCTGAAACAACTCAATCCCCTCTCAAACTGGGTACTACAGGATCAGACGTTAAAGAACTGCAAACTCAGCTTAAGCAATTAGGTCACTTTGAGGGGGAACCGGATGGTAATTTTACAGAAACAACACAGACGGCTGTCTCCAAATTCCAAGAATCCGTTGGTCTTCCTGCCGATGGCGTTGCTGGAGAAACAACATTAAGTAAGCTAGGAGAAGTCGCTCAAGCTGAGAATCCTAAACCACAGGACAGCACTAAACCCAAACCAAAGAATAACAAACCCAGCAACGGATCGGGAAAACTGCCGTGGTTGCCAGTCGGTATCACCTTACTTGTTGTTATCGTTGGCTGGCGCTTTATTGATAAATTTTTGCTCAAGTGGTTTAGTAATCCTCAAGTCGCTGTAGAACCCAAGGCTCGGTCAGGTGAACAGGAAATCAACCCGGCTAATGCTACGATTAACGTTACGGCTGTAGCCAGTGAAAGTTTTGATGACACTCAAACCGTCCAGTCCCGATCCGTTGTAGAAGAAGATCATCTCACCCCGCCTCATCCCCTACCGAATGACCTTACTCCAGCACCTGAGAGGATTGTTCACGAGGAGCAAGTCGAACCCGAACATCTAACTCCGACGAATTCTCTAACAAACAGCATGGCTCCTCCCTCTGAGACAATAGAACAGGAGCCTCAAACCGTAGAATACCGATCTGTAACAGAACCCGATCAGCTAATCCAATCCGATTTCACCACTAATGGCGTTAAACCCCAACCTGATCCGATTGAGTCGAACCCTCCTGGCCAAGACAAAAACCACTCGGCTTTAACCACATCCCGATCCAATCAATCTAGCACCGACTCTCAAAATAAGACTCCAGATGATAATATACCCATCAATCAAACCACCCGCATTGCCAAAACCAAGAGAACGGGTATTGAGAAATTAATCAATGATTTGGGTGCAGTAGACCCAAACAAGCGGCGTAAAGCAATTTGGGAACTTGCACAACGGGGAGATTCTAGAGCTGTACAGCCGTTAGTCAATGCGATGGTTGATGCAGATTCTAAACAGCGTAGTTTAATTTTAGAGGCTCTATCCCAAATTGGCACAAAAACTCTTAAACCCATGCAAATGGCTTTAGCACTCTCGATGCAAGATGAGAATGCGGAAGTCCGGAAAAATGCAATTCGGGATTTGACACGAGTTTATGAATTAATTAGTCAAATTAACCAGATATTATCCTACGCCACGAGTGATTCTGATCCAGAAGTTCAGGATACCGCACGATGGGCAATGAATCAGTTAACGAATATTCGTCCTGGAGTAACCTTTGACCAATTTATCTCTTCGGACAATATGAATCAATCCGATAATGAGCCGAATTAATAGTGTTGTTGGTTGTTGGTTG
>DNGI01000245.1:11715-13162 GCA_003486645.1 Cyanobacteria bacterium UBA11370
TGGTTGGTGGTTGTTGGTTGGTATTGATCATTCTTCCAAAATCCAAAATCTAAAATAGTATAAAAATTTGACCACGCTACTTGGTAATTCCTTAAAACTACTACTCGTCTCCAGTCCCCTCGGCGCGTTGGGTTCCGGATCGGGAGGAGGCGTAGAATTAACGTTACGAAATATTGCCACTGAATTAGTACGGCGGGGGCATTCTATTACCATTGTGGCAACTCAAGGGTCTACAAGTTGGGGAATGCCATTAGTTGAAATTGCAGGTTCACCTCAAATTAGCGCTCAAACTCAAGGACGAGATGCACCAACAATTATTCCAGCTTCTTCAGTATTAGCTAATTTTTGGGATTATGTGCGACAGGTTCAAACTGACTTTGATTTAGTTGTAAATTTTGCCTATGATTGGTTGCCATTTTATCTCACCCCTTTTTTGAAAATTCCCGTTGCTCATGTTGTTAGTATGGGTTCTTTAACGGAAGCAATGGATGAAATTATTGAACGGGTTGCGATTGAATGTCCGGGTACAATTGGGGTACATTCTTTAGCACAAGCGGCAACATTTCCCTTTGCAAACCACTGTCGGTATTTGGGAAATGGGATTGATTTGTCTGTTTATGATTTTTGTGCGAAACCTTCACCTTGGTTAGGATGGGTGGGACGCATTGCACCGGAAAAGGGATTAGAAGATGCGGTTGCAGCGTGTCAGTTAACGGGTATTCCGTTGAAAATTATGGGTTTTTTACAACATAAAGACTATTGGCAACAAATCCTTCAAGATTATCCCACTGCACCGATAGAATACGAAGGGTTTCTCTCAACGGCGGAATTACAAAAATGTTTGCGTGAATGTCGAGGGTTGGTGATGACACCTCGTTGGGTAGAAGCGTTTGGAAATGTGGCAATTGAAGCGTTAGCGTGTGGAGTTCCGGTTATTGCTTACCGACGCGGGGGACTAGTAGAAATTATTGAAGATGAGAAAACAGGTTTTTTAGTAGAACCGGATTCAGTTTCAGGGTTAGTTGAGGCTATCGGAAAATTGGATAAAATTGACCGTTATGCTTGTCGTCAACGAGTAGAACGTGACTATTCTACTACAGCAATGGGCGATCGCATGGAGCATTGGTTTCAGGATATTGTGAGTAAGTAATACACATCTTCTTTCAAAGAATGTAGAGACGTTGCATTGCAACGTCTTTACAACGGTTCTGGATAACACCTATTTAATTTCTAGAGATATCTAATACCATTTAGGATTTTGGATTAATGTAGAGACGTTGCAATGCAACGTCTTTACAACGGTTCTGGATAACACCTATTTAATTTCTAGAGATATCTAATACCATTTGGGATTTTGGAGGAGTCACTCTGTCAGAGTTTCAGTAACTCATGTGCAACACTTCATTTTTAAATTAGCATTCTCTCCCCCTCCCCCTATCTCCCCCTC
>DNGI01000244.1 GCA_003486645.1 Cyanobacteria bacterium UBA11370
AACAACAAACAACAAACAACTTAAAGTTGAGCTTCTTGTTGTTGGTAGAGGCAGTAATAACGTCCGTTGAGTGCCATTAATTCTTCATGGGTTCCCTGTTCCACTACTGCACCTTTGTCCATCATTAAAATGATATGGCTGTTGCGAATTGTAGTTAAACGGTGAGTGATGAAAAACACAGTGCGCCCTTTGAAAGCCTCGATGAGATTTAAACAAACTTGCCGTTCAGTTTCATAATCTAAGGCACTCGTAGCTTCATCTAATATCAATAATTGAGGATTTTGTAGTACCGTTCTGGCGATCGCAACCCGCTGGCGCTGTCCTCCAGATAACGATGAACCCCGTTCTCCAACCCTGGTGTTATAACCACTCGGCAATCCCATTATAAAGTCGTGGGCACAGGCGATTTTTGCGGCTTCGATAATTTCCTCTGCACTGGCTTCCGGATTGGTGAGGGCAATATTATCTTGAACAGTACCATCAAATAAGAGGCTATCTTGAGGCACAATTCCAACCTGACGACGTAGGGAATAGAGTTCTACTTTTTGGATATCGTAATTATCAATTAAGATCCGTCCAGAGTTGACTTCATAGAGGCGAGGGAGAAGCTTCATTAAGGTACTTTTTCCCGAACCACTTTGTCCGACAATTCCCACAAATACTCCGGCTGGAAACTCTAGGTTAATATTGGTTAATTGCCATGGTCCACTTGATCCAAAACGGAACGATACATTTTCATAGGTTACTGCCCCTTTAATATTAGGCATGGGAATATTATAACGATCATCCTCATCCGCTTCTTGGGGATTATCGACAATATCACTTAAACGTTCTAGCGAAAGAGCGGTTTCTTGGAAATTTTGCCAGATTTGCGCTAACCGCAATAGGGGACTAGTGACATACCCAGAAATAATCCGGAAAGCGATTAATTGCCCCAAGGTTAATTGTTGATCCAAAACTAAATAAGCGCCAACCCAAAGTACTAACAAAGCCGAAAGTTTGTTAAGAAAGCTACTGGTAGAACTCGCGGTTGTTGAAGTCAGAACCGTTTGGAACCCTGCCGATACATAACGAGCATAACGTTCCTGCCATTGCCAGCGCGATCGCAATTCAATATTCTGTGCCTTAACCGTTTGAATTCCAGACAGAACCTCAACTAAATACGACTGAGTTTCAGCATTTCGTTCCGCCTTCGTTCGTAACTGAGAGCGTACAATTGGTGAAACAATTAACGTTAGCAATATAAACAGAGGAATTGTCGATAGAGAAACAATAGTCAGTACCCAACTATAGATAAACATCACGACGATGTAGAGAACGGAAAAGACCGCATCTAATACCACCGTCAGGGCAGTTCCGGTTAAAAACTGGCGAATATTTTCAAGTTCATTAATCCGGCTAGAAAGTTCCCCCACAGGTCGCCGTTCAAAATACCGTAGAGGTAAACGCAGCAAATGGTCAATAATCTCCGAACCCAAAGCCATGTCAATTCGGTTCGTGGTATCGACAAATAAATAGGTTCGTAAGCTAGTCAGTAATGCCTCAAAAATAGCAACAACAACTAAGAAAATACCCAAAACGTGCAGGGTATCAATACTATTTTGGACGATAACTTTATCGATGATAATCTGAATCATCAACGGATTCGCTAGCCCAAATAATTGCACGAAGAACGAGGCAATAAAGACTTCCAACAGCACCTTACGGTAGCGATAGAGAGAAGGAAGAAACCACTGTAAACCAAAGCGTTGTTTAGGGGTTTGTTTAGTTCGTTGTAACAATAGGATCGGGATAGATTCCGGTTGCTGACCGTCCAGCGCCTCCCCTTCTGCTAAACTATGAAGCAAGTCCTTGGGTTTACGCCGCAAAATCCCAATTTCCGGCACTCCCAGCACCATTTCCTGCTGGCTAGCTTCATAAAGAACGGCAAAACTTTCATTCCAGCGTACTAACGCCGGAGTTTGCACACGACTCAGCGAGGCTGTTGGTACATTAACTAATTGGGCGTGTAACCCTAATAAATCGGCAACTGAACCACAAAGGGGTAGAGAGAGACCACCAGTACGGGAGATCTGATCGACCATAATGCGGCGAATCACATCCCGACGGAAGGGCATATTTAAATGCTTGCTAATCATCTGGAAGCAAGCTAAGGCACTATCTAACGTCCCTCTGCCTCGAAAATGAGGATACTGAAGGGGTTTGTCGCTTGTAGCGTGTGGATCGTAGGTTGGTTCTGGAGGACGATCCGGTGCGTAGGGAATGTCAACGTCGTCGGTGGTGAGTTGTCCATCATCGGTTATTGTTACTTCTTCCGGGGTGACAGCTAGGGTTACGTCTTGTGGGGTATGATTGCTAATTGCTAATAAATCGGATTGACGAAATCCTACAATACGGGCGGGAGTTGTGCCGTTGACTTCAAGAACTGGTTGAGAACCACTTGAGTTAAGCTGAGTCCCAATCGGAAAATTCTCAATAGTTCCGCCACCACTGACAAACCACGCCCAGTCAGGATCTAGTTCATTAACCGACGTTTGACCTCTTTGAAGATAGTGAATTCGTGCTTCAGGGTAGATTTCTCTAACCAGTTCTTTAAGATTGGTAATACCACTGGCTTGTCGTTCCAACTCTGCACCCAGTAACTCGAAGGCTTCAACTAAGCTGCAACGGTCTTGATACGCTGTTGTTACCGAAGGTTCTCGCGCCATTACCGCTAAAAATTGGGGTGCGGGTAAGGTGAGACAGATGGATTCGGTAGAAGCGATCGCTGTTTCGCAAGGAACTCCTCGAATTAAACTAACCCAGCCAATAATCGCTCCTGGTTCTAGTAAGGTTAGGGTAACGGGTTTCTGGGTAATCTTGTCATGACCTAACAAACGTGCCCGTCCTTCGTAGAGAATGGAAATCTGAGCAGGCATTTGTTCTGATACCACAATGGCTTGACCCATGCGGTAACGGAATAATTGAGCTTTTTGGGATAATTGGGTCAATGTGGCGGGAGTCAGTTGGTCAAAGGGAAATAAACCCGCGAGAAAGTCTTGAATAGTTGCTTTGGTATAAGTCATTCGATTTTGGATTTTAGATTTTGGATTTTAGATTTTTAGATTTAAATGTTTTTCAGACTTTGTTCACCACATGTCTAGATATTACGATGTTCTCTATTCTCTCCATCCCCCCATCCCCACCCCATCAGGGAGTCGCCGCTTTCGATGAATGCAAGGACGCTTGCTGCTGTTGAAGTTGTTCTTGTACCCAAGTGTTGAACAGTTCGTTGAGGAGTCGCTGACGCATCGGTTCATCAAGTTGGGCGGGAAAAAATTTTTCCAGGCGTACAATGATAAACCATTCTCCCAGACGCATTGGAGGCCAAAGTTGACCAGGTTTGCTGACAGTAAGCATTTGGGCGAGGGCAGGGTGGGGGGTGTTCAGTTCTACAGGTCCAACGAGTCCCCCAGTTTGGGCTTCTGGTCCTTGAGAATAGTCTCGTGCGAGTTCGGCAAAAGGCTGTTCACCTTCATGAATGCGAAAATAAAGTTCCTGGGCAATAGCCGCATCGTTAATCCGAATTAGAGAATAGACCACTCGGTCGAGTTGTCCCTTACGCTTGAGGAAGTAGGACTCTAGCTTATTCCCCCAGGTCGCTTGTTTGAATTTTTCTAGCTTGAGTCCCCGGATGGTTAAGCTTTCCACTTGTTCATGGGTCATGCCTTGACGTTCTAGCCATACCTGACGTTCAGGTTCGGACATGACCTGATTTTTTTGATAGAACTGTTGGCAAGCATTTGTAATCTCGTCAGGCGTACACTCGACGGCAGCGATCGCCTGATCGACCAGAATCTCACGGCATAGCTGGGGTAGGAGTTGATATTTGGCTAATAGGGGAATCACTTCTTCAGCCGTGATGGTGCGATCGCCAACTTGTAAAATGGCATTCATCGGGATGAGAAGCCTCTCTATGTAGTGTTTTCAAGATAAGGGTTTCAAGCGTTCAAGGACGATGTGACTTTAAAGATAACATCTGGCTTGGACTCACCGTTATAATCCGTTGGCGATATTAATTGAAACTTAATATTCTGGTGGGGAGTGGGGAGTGGGGC
>DNGI01000082.1:0-20778 GCA_003486645.1 Cyanobacteria bacterium UBA11370
TATCCAGCTATTCCACCAACAACTAACAACTAACAACCAACAACCAACAACTAACAACCAACAACTAACTCAGTAACTGATTTGGAGTGTTACTGATGCCTGCACCTCTTGGTCACCACCAATAATTGGTGTAACAGAGTTGGCTACATTCAAATTCCCACCACCCCTCTGATCGAACAGTGGCATTGGTGGGGGTGGGGTAGCCCCATTAATTTGAATGTTGACAATATCTTTGCGGCTGAGATTCAGGGTACTTAGAACAACATCTGCTTGTTGTTGAGCATCCTGAGTCGCTTCTCGTAGGGCTTCTTTTTGAGCCGTTGCGATCGCACTCTCACCAGCGGTAAAACTGATATAGTCAATCCGTGTAGCCCCTGCTTGAACGGCATCATCTAAGAGTGTACCTGCTTGACCATTGGGAACTCGAAAACTTACGGTATTAGTGGCAGAGTAACCTCTCAGACGTTGTACATTATCGTCGTAGCTATAAACGGGGTTGAGCTGGATATTAGTCGTTTGTAATTGCTGGACATTGCGCGATCGCAGTAATTCTACAACCGCAGCCGAGCGACGTGCAACTTCTTGCTGAACTTCTGCTGCCGTTTCTCCCTGAACCTCAACCCCTAACTGCACCTGCGTTGTGGTTGTCGGAATGCGTTCAATCCCTTGCCCCGTAACGGTTAAAGTTCGTAACAGACGTTCTTGAGCGATCGCTGGATTCATCCACCCCAAAGCCAACAAACCGACAATTAATACAACCGCCTGTAACCCCTGATCCCCTAGGGAACCGTAGCGAGATAGAAATGTTTGAGTCATCTGAATCGATTCTCCTCACTTGACAAACATACAACTTTATACATTAAATCTCTTCGTCTTTTTACTCTGACACGGTAGGGAGTTGGTTGTTTGAGCGGTTACAGTTTTAGCAACCGTGGGAGAGAGGGGGAGAGGGAGAGATGGGGAGATGGGGAGATGGGGAGATGGGGAGATGGGGAGATGGGGAGATGGGGAGAATTTTTTAATACTAATTTAAAAAAGAAATCTTGCAGATGAGATACTCAAACTCTGATAGAGTGAGTTTTACAAAATCTGGTATCCAAAATCTAATTGCGATAGGGTACGCCAATGCCTGCTTTCGGCATCGCAGGTTACATAGCACCATAACAGCCTTCTTAAATAGTTTCAGTACAATTATGGTTAACACCATTCATTGAGTTAACATTGGCGATCAGCCATGATCATGAGCAGAGCCAGGATTCTCGACCCATCGATTCTCAAGACGATTTGTAAATTCATTCAAGCACCACTCAAAATTGAATATCCCGTGCGAGTGAACAATTGGCTCAAAGGCACTTTTGATTATTTTATTCCTGCCCAACAAAAATTATTAGTAATTGAGGCGAAAAATGCCGATTTAGCTAGAGGTTTTACTCAGTTGGCGGTAGAATTGATTGCCCTTGATCAATGGACTGATTCCAAAGTTCCAATGCTCTATGGCACCGTCACAACAGGAGATACTTGGAAATTTGGTATTTTTGAGCGTCAAGAAAAAATAGTTCACAAAGATATGAACACCTACGCTGTTCCTAGCGATCTGGAGTTAGTTCTTTCTGCTCTGTTTGGTATAAGTTTGAGTTAGGTGGAGATTTGCCTAGTTTTGGCAGAGCGATCGCTAGTTGGATATTGAGTTATCAGTACGATTACAATTAAAACAATAGATTTTCGGGAAACCTATGACTGCAACTTGGCTTGCCCCACCGGATGAAATAATTCACCTGTCGGGGATTAGCTGGCAGACTTATGAAACGCTGCTGCGAGAACTGAGCGATCGCCGCCTCCGCCTCACCTATAATCGTGGCAATCTAGAAATCATGGCTCCCTCTCCAGAACACGAACGATTCAAGAAAGTAACTGGACGTTTTGTTGAGACAATTGCTGAAGAACTGGATATTCGGATAGAACCTCTGGGATCGACGACGTTCAAATACCCTGAGTTAAGCGGTGCAGAGCCAGATGAATGTTTCTATTTCCGCAATATTGATCGAGTTCGAGGGAAGAAGCGACTAGATCTCAATGAAGATCCTGCACCCGATTTAGTGATTGAAATTGATGTTACGAGGAGTTCCCCAAATCGCCTCCGGGTTTATGCAGATTTAGGCGTAGCGGAGATTTGGATTTATAACGGGGTATCTTTGGTTATCAAACAACTGCAAAATAGTAGCTACATTACCTCGCAAACCAGTCAATTTTTTCCTAATTTACCCATTCCAGAGATTCCTAGATTTTTACAACAAGCTGAAACAATAGATTATCTGGAGTTGGTGAGAACATTTCGGAGTTGGGTGAGAAGTCAAATTTCGGGAAAATCATTGATATTTTCAGACAAACAATATTGCTGCACTAGCTATTTTTCAAGTATTTACTCAAAAACTCTAGCTGATTTACCATTTCTTCTGCTGTTTTACGGACAGTTAATTCCAAGATGGCTCGAACTTGCTCACCAACAGAATAGTCTTGTGAAAGTAGCGCAATCCCAGCGTGAGATTCTTCTCTGGTAACGAACTCGATATGTAACTGGCAAAAGTCGCCGATATTGTGACTGTACAAAACTCGGTTTTGAGTGGCAGCCAGCCGAAGTTGCTCTTCGTCTATTAACCCTTCGGTTTGAGTCTCGTTGACGGTAATTACATCAACTTGACGCGCTCGTAATGCCCGAAGTAGAGATTGATCTTGTGAATCTTCATCCAGATAAAGCCGAATTTCACTCATGGGTTTTCACCCGAATTGCTGTACAAAGCCTCCAGACGTTTAGCTTCTAATGCTTGATGGAGCAAATCGGCTTCAATTTCTGCGGTGTTGGCGTGGTAATAAGTGAGCGCCGCGTAGACTTCGGCAAGAGTGAGGTGTCCGATGCGAGAGGCAATTTCTTCAGCGTTGAGTCCTCGCTTGTACCATGTAACAATTCGCCGAACCGTTACCCCTTTACCGACGATATGAGGACATCCGCCGTGCAATCCAGGGGTGCGTGCGATCAACGTACCAATGTCGATCGAGATGGTTGTTGTCATACGCCATTTGATTGTGAAAAGACTAATGCCTTCTTATAGGATAGCGCTGATATCCTAGCTGAATTCGGAGTTACCCTCAAAAATACCTCACTCGAATTTCACCCAATACCTATTTACGGCTGTCAGGTGAGCTGAAACAGCAGTACCCTCAAGGGTACTATTCAAACGTATTGACATATCTCATCTTAAAGAATAAGCGCGATCTGCTTGCAGCAGCGCTTCGCTATCGCATCTATAAAAGATTGCAGGACTTGCTTGCAGCAGTTAGGAGAAAAAACTCCGGGATAAAATCGCTCTGTAAAAATCGGGGTTCACGGAGGTTTAAGTCGCGCCGAGATGTTAATTCCATTTCTTGCTTATCGGTTTTTAAATAATAGAAGGGACTAGGGGAAAAGGTATTTTCATTAAACAGGTAAATAACGCGCTATTGTGCTTTTGTTGTGTGGCGGCGACAAGAGCAGCCAAACACAGGATATAGAAGCGGCGAAAGCTTATTGGAAGGAGCATTTAAGTCATGCGTAAATACAGAAAATTTGACCAAGTTGAAGAAGAATACTACCGCGAACATCCAGAGGAAATTGACAGTTTTCTAACTGTTACCTTTGAGGAATATGCAAAGGATAATGATACAGGTGCCCTATTGTCTGCATTGCGTATGATTAGCCGTGTCAAAGAAGTTACAACAACAGTAGAAGCAGCAGGCATGAGCCAGAAAGAACTACAAAAAGCATTGTCAGAGCAGGAAAACCCACTATTTGAGAATGTCAACGCAATTTTACATGCTATGGGCTATCAGCTTGTTCCACAAGCTTTGGCAATGGATGTCAGAGACTATTCGTGATGAGTATATCGACAAGAGACGACAATTGCGCGATCTGCTTGCAGCAGCGCTAGGCTAACGCCTCGCTTCGCTAACGCTATCGCATATATCAATGATTGCAGAATCGATTGGTTCACTCAATTAGCAAAGGATGGTTGAAAAATGGACAATAATACTGCAAACGACGGAAACACACCTAAAGCCCTTGAACCGATTCAACGAGCAACAGTAGAGGAAATCCTGGAACTCTATCCAGATCATCCTCAAGCTTCTGCCATGTTGTTCATTCACCGCGCAAATGTCTCTGATTGCCATGAACAAGATGCAATTTCTCGGCAAATGATGAAACTGGCTGATTACTATCGAGATCGTCCTCTTCCTCTCGCTCTGCTACAGGATCGGGTTGAAAATGATGTATATATTGGAATCAGCGAGGCAGCAGTTGAAGCAATTGGTAAGTATTATCACGACGATCCTCAAACTTATTCCTGGCTGTGCGATCGCGCTCAAAATTCTGAAGATGGCTATGTTCGGCTTGCCGCAGTTGAGGCAATTGGTAAGTATTATCAGGATAATCCCCAAACCTATTCCTGGCTTTGCGATCGCGCTCTAAATTCTGAAGATGGCAAGGTTCGGCAAGCCGCAGTTGTGGCAATTGGTAAGTATTATCAGGATAATCCCCAAACCTATACCTGGCTGTGCGATCGCGTTCAAAATTCTGAAGATGGCAAGGTTCGATTTGCCTCAGTTTATACGTTAGGCGACTACTACCAGAATGAACCTCAAACGCTAGCCTTGTTACGCGATCGCCATCAGAATGATGATAATCCTACGATTCAAAAAGAAGCACTGGAGCAAATTATCAAACATTATCCAGACGATCCGCAAACCTTACCGTTGTTACAGCGCTACGCGCAAAGTGATAAGACATCTCCTAACAAGATGCTAGAAGCCTCGATCTATCTGGACAAAAAGCTAATTTTGCCATCTCCTAACAAGATGCTAGAAACCTCGATCTATCTGGACAAAAAGCTAATTTTGCCAGAGGTCTATAGAGGACGTTTGACAACGATCGCTGTGAACGCACTTGCCGAACATTACACAGACGATCCGCAAACTTTCCCATTGCTACTCCATAAGCTCCAAGATCCTAGCTCCGATCTAGCAATCCAAGCAATAGGACTCCTTGCCAAATACTGTCGAGACAATTCCCAAACCCTACCGGTCTTACAGAACTTTATCCAATCTCTGATTCAAAGCAACGATCGGTCTCTGAAAGAGCAGGCGGTAGAAGCAATGGTAGCATCAATTGAATATTATCGGGACGATCCGCAAATTTTACCCTTGTGGTTGGAGATCGTCCAAGCATATCAGGATGCTGATATTAGTAGTTATAAATTGGAGAAAGCTGTGAATCTGCTTGTTCAAAACTACCGCGAGCATCCGCAAACCTTGGCTGTGTTACATCATCTTCTTAAACAAGAACGAGAGGTTTGCAAAGAGAAATTCATAGCACTCCTAGCTGAACATTATCGGAACGAACCACAAACTTTGCCATTTCTACTCGACATTGCTCAGAATGATGATGGCATTAATCAAACACGCGCCCTACAATGGATGGCTCATTTCACAGACAATCCTGAAGCTCTGCCATTGCTACGCCAATGTATCGATCGATATGTTCAAAATCAGCAAAGTTTTTCCTATTACTGGGTTATGGATACGATTGGTGAATGCTATGCAGAGGATTTGCAACTCTTCTCTTGGCTGAAGGATTTAATTGATAATGCTCAAACCCCCAATGCATTACGGAATGCATCCGTAGGAGTGCTTAGCGAACATTTTTTGGGTAACTCTGAAGCTATTGAATTATTGAACTATATCGCTGCCCATGAACCTGATGAAAAAATACGATTGACCGCATTCCGTGGAATTGCCAAACACGCCGAGCAAACAAAGAAAGAACACCCCGATGAGTCAGAAACTTTTCCAGAGATCTCAATTGAAATTCCAGAAATTCCTACTGAATGCGACAGTGACTATACCAGGTTATGTGAACTGCTGAAGGCTCAACTCTGGAGACAAGCTGCAAGCGTCACCTATGCTCTGATTCGGGAAAAGCTGGGACGAAAAATAGGTAGTGTCATCCGTTTGGAAGAAGTGTTAACGCTTTCCTCTGAAGTCCTGCAAACGATCGATCAATTGTGGACAAGCACCAGTTGCGGACACTTTGGTTTCAGCATCCAACGAGAAATTTATCTCCAGTGCGGCGGCACACTCGACGGCAAATACCCAGGCGATGAAGTTTGGCAGGCGTTTTGTCAGCGCGTTGGTTGGATTGTTGCTGGCTTTTTAGGCAACTCTGAAGACATTAAATGTCATCTCAGTGCCCCAGCAGGACACTTACCGCTCTGGGCAAAACTGGGGGAGTATGGGGATTGTCGGTATGAATATATCTTCTCTGACCGGAAACCTCCTGAAATCGATTACACCAAATTACGCAATCTCCTGGCAGCAGGGCAATGGAAAGAAGCAGATTATGAAACCTACTTGCTCATGTTGCAAATAGTAGGTGGAGAACCGAGAGAGACAATTCCGGATGAAGAACTGCGCTGTTTTCCCTGCATTGAACTCCAGACGATCGACCAGCTTTGGATTAATGCCAGTCAAGGACGGTTTGGTTTCAGCGTTCAAAAGGATATTTATGTCCAGAGTGGTGGCGTGCTTGACAGTCAGATTGCTCCTTTTGACGTTCAACAGGAGTTTGACAGTCAGGTCGGTTGGCGCGTTGATGGAAGCAACATTTGGTTTGAGGATTTAACGTTTAGTATGGAAGCTCCTCTAGGACATCTGCCCACCCCTGGTTGGCGCACGTATTATCCCAAGATTGTTGGGGCTATCACGATTATACGTAGCTTGTATGATTGTATTTTTTCACGCCTAGAAGCTTGCAAAACTTCATAGTTGCTCTCACGAGGGTGGAGATATTGGGTGAAATTCGCTGTTTGCTCTTTTTAAGCAAACAGCGATCGCGCGTTGGGTGTTGAGGGATGAAAGAGGCGCGATCGCTCTGTATAGGGCTTAAAATATAATTTTCGAGTCGGCAGATTCCTTTAACAGTTGAGTTGAATCAAATGGAGCAAAAGGGCAGAATTAATGGTACAAACCTTTGCTATTAGCCAAGCACTTGAAAGTTTGAGCCTGGTTGAAGATAAATTTAACCTGGTTGAGAGTTCAGACGATACTTTTTTTGTTGAATGGTATCAAAATTTACCCGAATTGAGCGCAGCAGAAAAAGCGACATTAGATCGCTATAAAGAGCGATTTTTAGCCCATCGATATCGCGGGAATTTATCGGAAGGTGCTGTGGATCGTCTACTCGTATCTCCCTTATTAGATCTGGCTGGGCTGTATGAGCCTAATTTTTCGATTGATACAGAAAAATCTGTTGAAGTTGTTGCTGAAGATGATAATACAGTCTATCGCGGTAGGATTGATGCTTTAATTCTCGAACATCAACTTTGGGTGCTGGTAGTTGAGGAAAAAGCAAGCCGAGTGGATATGGAAACAGCAATACCGCAGTGTTTGGCATATATGGCAGGAAGTCCAAATTTAGAAAAACCCGTGTATGGTTTGGTGACAAATGGACATCAATTTGCTTTTCTTAAACTGCAACAGCGCAGTCAGAAAGAATATAGAATTTCTGATACTTTCTCATTGCGATCGCGCCAGAATCATCTGTACGATGTTGTCCAGATTTTGAAACAAATTCGCGATCGGCTTTAAGGAGGGGGCGCGATCGCCGCGATCGCCTTCAGTATCGCAAGTAGCGCGATCGCTCAGGTTTATTGCAGGCGAACATCACTTATTCTCCCTTGCTGGAAAATAATATCTCTCAAACCATAATGCCCTGACAGTTTTGCAGACATTTCCTTCTCCTCCGAAGACATTCATTACGGTTCAGGAAACATTCTTCAAATTGGCGTTCGCATTCTTGCTCACAGGAAAGATTAGTGGGACAAGCTCGATTCAAATTCGGTACCTGACCGCCAGGAAATACACATGTATCCTCTTGGGGCTGATAAGAGCTACTTGGCGCAGCCTGAGAGAGTGCAGCACGAAACTCGCTTAAGGTATTTGGTCTTACTCCCTGGCGAATTTCCTGTAGTCTCTTTTCACACTCTACCCAGCCATTAACAATAGATTGGCGATTATTACCAACGTATGCTAATAATGCGCTCTTTCTATTTCTGTTCCTTTCTTTTGAACAAAAGATCTGCCACAGTAACATACCAGCTATTTTGACTGACTTGGCATCGTCACATAAAATTTCTTGAGGTGTCCAGATAGGACTAATTCCACAGAATTTACATGCTTGGAAAATACTTGAAACTCCATTATGTGTATCTTGAACTTGACCAAATCCAACTGCTGGACCACAGCTTTTTTCATTGATCTGTGGCACATTTCGGAATCCTGTTTCTTCCCAAAAAATAGCAATTAATAGCTCTGGGCTAAAAATGTCGCGTAACTGCTTTTTATCTATACAACAAGGAGCGCAGTTGCAATCATCCGGCAATTCACAGTAGTAGTGACGAATAATTAAGTCCCACATTTCCTGAAAAGAAAGCCGTTTGACAGTTGATTTACTTGGACAGGTGTACTTCTGACAGTTGGGGTTGGGTGACATTTTACATTCGCAACCTGGACAGCCATTTCGCCGGGGGCTACATCGGCAAGTTATCCCATTTGCTCCAGGCTGGGGTGAATTTAGAAGAATCTCAACTCGGCGATTTTGCTTGCGATTTGCCTCACTAGTAGGCGAGGCAATTACTTGAGTAGCACCAAAACCTTTGGTATCCCATTCAATGTGACTAGCGTTGTTATCCCAAGCAATAGGAGTAGGAATCGAACCGCGTACATAAGACTTCAACCAGTTTGTCACTTCCCGCGCCCGTTCTTCGCTCATTTGCTGTTCGCGCTGTGGATTGCGGGGTGTGTCCCAGTCAGCGTGTCCATATACCTGAACTGTCCGAACCCGTTGACGACCGGGTTGGAAGCTATGAATAATCGCATCGCCAACCTCAGCTAAAGTCATTTGCTGGTCGGGAGGAAGTTCTTGTACGCGCCGTTGATATTGCCCCCATCCATATATGGTTCGTTGCATCGTTTGTGCGAGAGATGGGTAACTGGCGTTCAAAGCTGTCCTCAAAGCCGCCTCAGTTTTCATGCCAACGATACCATCAGGAACTAATCCTTGCTGCTGTTGAAACCGACGAATAGCATTGCGAGTTTGGGGTCCCATAATGCCGTCAACGACTAAACCGATACCCAGAATTTGATTTAAGGAAGTCTGAATCCAGCGAATGTACTCCCTACTATTTCTATTTGTTGGTAGTTGATTTTGTTCTAATTCTGCCTCTAGTTCTCTGAATGTTTCAGCTAATTCCACTAGTTTAGAGTTGTAAGATTTTGCCACAGCAAACACCTCAAAAATTTCATCGAGTTAATGCTTTATTTTCTGGGGTGGCAGTTATACTGCCACCTCGATCAAGAGGTCTTTTTTCTACAGATCAATGGTGACTAATGGATGGTAATTGACCTTAACCTTGCTCTACACTCTTCAAGCCCCGATGACCATTTTCACGCGGTTCAAAAGTCACCACTCGTTGTGTATGTCCCCGATAAGCAATCCCCAAAGTTTCAGCACTAGTCAGCCATTCTTCCACCACATCGGCAATTTCTCGCAGCAATGCTTCAAATTCAGCCCGTGATGAATTGAGGATATATTTCTGGGCTAACCAACGGATAATAGTGCGTCCTGCAACTGCCATTCTGTGACGTTGAGAAGCATCTACATTTTCGTTGAAATAACGCAACATCACCTCTTCAACTACATCCCAAGCATTATCTGCCCCGAATAGTTTTTTAACATCATCTGCACCGAGAATTTTGAAGGCTTCTTCGAGGAGTTGTAAAACTTCAATTCGTAAAACATTGACGTGACCGTAAGACGACCATTTCAAATTATTCCGCAGATCTAAACCCGCACGTCTTACCGTAGCAATGCTGCCGAAACTGGGGTCAAATGCTCGTTCCCGAATTACATCAGAAATCCGTTTATCGCGCCAAAATTCAGCAACGTTGTTAATAAACTGCGTGAATAAGACATGAAATTGAGGATTAGGTTTTGCGCTTGGGGCTGGTTTAATTGTGGTGTAACCTAAGACGCGACGGTAGATTTGAAATCGGTCTTTTTGGGTATAGCGTAAAACACTACGGCGGTCAAATCTGTACAATCCATAAGCACCATCACCTGTGGATAATCTTACGGCTCCAGCATTGAATAACTCCTGAAGTTTTTTGACGGCACGAAATATGCCAATCTTTTCATGTTGATAGAGATAATAGAGGTCAGCTACGGCTAAAATCCGCTCAGATGCGACTTGTTCATCGTAATTTTCTACTCCTTGAGGTAAGCGAGTTTGACTAACTTTTGCCGCCGCTTCGTTACCAATTCCAATTAATTCTGCTAACCCGCCATCCGGAGGTGCTGGAGTTTGGGTATCGGCGGTGACAACTTGAGTTAATAAATCCTCAATTTGTTGAGTTAGTGCATCCGCAAGTTGGGGATTTTGAATGAGTTGGGGCGCGAGTCTGTCTGTGAGGGTTTCTCGCAGTGCGGCAATGCGATCGTATAAATTTTGATTTTCTCCTGTGGTGGACATGATGAGTCTCCTAGCTGATTGATTGAGGCGATGTTGCTGTTAGTTTTTTAGCCGTTTTGTCTATTCCTTAGTATCCTCTCTAGCACCAACTCTATTTGTTGTTCATTCATCTGGATACCCTGGCTTTGTTGTGGACTTAGACGAACCAAATCTCTTGCATCATCTGCATCAATATTTCGGGAACTAGTTATAGGTGGAATCAATTCCTGAGCTAATCGTTTAACTTGATACAATTGGAACGCTAAATCTTTCATTGCCCGGATCACACCTGCTCGTCGAAAGGCAGTATTTGGAACGGGAACGAATGAGGCAGCTTGCATCAAAATCATTAATTTATCAGCCGTTTGAGCTAAGGATTTGGCGATACCAATTTTGCCTCCTGATTTAGCAAGCGCTGGTCCTTCCTGAGTAGCAAAACGCATTGTCCATGAAAGTAATCCTTCAATACTCATCGGAGGGGTTAGTTGTAATCCATCCTTATAGAGACTGCCATCTGGTAGAGGAAATTCGCCATTTTGTTGATTGTTGTATTTGGCTTTGCGGAAATCAATCCACACTGACTGTCTTTCCGCAGGACCAAGGAAGACGAGATCCATAATCCGGTAGACTTCATTAACTGATTCGGCTACCACTGACAATGCTTGAGATAACAGCACCAGTTGCGAACCTACAAAAGCACCAGATCCAGAATTTTCGCTGTAGGTTTTCCAACTTCCTCTGAGGGAAACTATGTAGTCTCGGATAATCAGATAGTTACCGTAATTTTGTTCTTCATCGACTGTATTGACACGAGAACGATTAAGTCCAAAAATGTCAGCTAATTCTCTCAATTGTCCGCCAACGACTTCATAAGGATCGTCAGGTCCAACATCACCAATTAAAAGTTGGAAAAGACTATCAACCCGTTGGGCGCGAGGTCCTCCCTGAGTTCCCAATTCATTGACTAATTCAATGATTTCAGTCCGGACAATGGAACGTGCAGCTTCCATATTCTGTTGATCCGCACTTGAATTAAGGGAATAGAGTTTATCCAACAAAGGTAGCATTTCATTAAGGGCTGCTTTTGCTCGATGGTAAAGGCTAGCTTGCGCCCCACTTACTGCGCCACCGAGTTCAGTTTGTACGGTATTGTAAGTACCAGGAGTCCAATTATAAGTTGTCCGTCCATTAATTTCTTGGGGTGTGAAAGCTTTAGTGAGGGAATCAAGAAATGCTTTGGGATCGTTTTGGGGATTCCGAGATAGGACTTCACTAAAGGCACTATCTATAAGTTGCTGTAGTGATCCAGCTTTATTTTCAACTGGAGTTAATGAGGTTTGTCTGGTGGATAATCCGACTTGATCTAAAGTGGGTAAGACATCAATAACTGAATTATGCCAAGTATCTTCAGGTACTACATCGGCTGGGGTTGGTGCTTTGCGCTCAGGTTGATCGGGAATTATCCAAGTTTCAAATACCTGAATTATGTAAGCAGTTTCATTCTCAGGTTTTGTCGAAGGGTTAACATTTGCTAATGTCAATCGCGGTTCTGGCAGTTTAAAACCCATGTTGGCATCCCAAGTCTGCCAATTCCATAGAATGCGTTCTATTGGATCTGACCAATTCCATTCGTTTTCTGGGGTTACTGGTGGGGTTCCTATACTGACTTCTTCTTCAGTACTAAAGAGAAGCTCTCTTCCTCGAAAAACTCTGAAGAATAGATCGGGTGTATGTTCGATTTCCAGAGGTTCCTGCCGAAAAGTTTCATCTGTGAATTGAATCTCGAAGAAGCCGTATGAGTCAGTTTTTTCTCTACCAAGGCGATCATCAAATCTTTCATCTTTGTCCCAAATTTCAACCCAGACACCTACCATAGGACTGAAATCCGTAGGGATTTTCAAATTTCCAGGTGGTTGAAATTTTTGGGGACTTTCCCATACCTGACCCCGGATACGATACGTTGTCATAATTCTTTCTCCTTGAATATTCTGCCTGCTAATAAATCAATTTTTTGATTCATAGCTACTGTTGATTTTCACTCACATCTTGCATTTGTTCCCACTACCGCCAGTGGTTAAAACCACTGTCTAATAGCTTAAGTCCGTTAAAACGGACTGAAATTAGATCCTTAAGTATGAGTCGGTTTTAACCGACTTTAGCTATAAGACAGAGAATTTATTCTCTGGCGGATTGGCGCGATGATTGCCATCAAAACGGACTGAAATTAACCCTTTAAACATTAGTCGGTTTCAACCGACTTTAGCTATGAGACAGAGAATAAATTCTCTGTCGGTTTTGTAGAACAACTGCAAAATTTGCATTTGCAATCTCCTCTCAGAATTCTTACCGTCTCCCCAATGCACTGTAGAAATTCTGAGTAATAACTCTCGGTTCCGCCAAACGCCGATCCAATGCCCACCGTGAAGCCGGAATTAAAAACCGCTCTGGAATAATTCCCGGATCATTCCCCGCTGCTAAACGTTCCCCAGCTTCCTCAATCATCCGCTGATGTTGTGGCTTAAATCCTGTTACTTCCGCTAATGTTTTATTCCCCAATTCCTGATAAGGAGTAAAGCAAATTGTCTCTACAACTAACTTATGTGCCTTCCCAAAACTTTCCAGAAATTCGGCGGGAATATTACCCTGACGTGGGTTAGGATAAAGGCGCTGCCAAATGCGATTATAGTTTTGCGCTGCTTTGGGAAAACCCATCCGACGCAAGAGTTCGGTACTAATAAATACCCGCAGATAAGGAGTAGGATGAACTGCGCCGGAATGGAAGTGTAAGGTACTCGCAGGACTACGGGCGGCAATATCCATTAAAGAGGCGACAATATAGGGTCCACCTAACAGTAAACCGGATAAATCAGCGAAGGTTTCACTGTGCCAGCGACTCCAGGTTGTGGCTACGCCGCGACTCATGCCAGCCTTGAGTAAACGGTAAGCGATCGCATTCGGAATTGTTTGCCGCAAATTCAAATCCGTCTGTAAATTATGGGAAACTTCGTGTAAAATAGCTCCCAATGTCCAGGGATTAACTAAACGGTGGTAGGGCAATTGAATCAACGGAAAAGGATTGATTTGTTTGCTGAGTTTAGTCAGAGAAATGCCGCGTCGGAAGGTAGCAGGACCGAAACCTGTTTTCATGTAGGAAAAAGGTGCGGGTGCGGGAATCGATTTCGGCATTCCCAATCCCATATAGACGTATTGATAGCAATCCAAAGCAATGCGATCGCACGCTAATAACCAATCTCCAAATCGACTTTGCCGCTGTCCGAACAACTCGAAATAGAAGTCCCAAATCTGCTCAATAGCTTGTACCCAATCATGCGATCGCTCTTTACGAATCAAGAGTTCTTGCAATCGCTCAACGTCAGGCAGGGCAATAGCATCAGAGGCACTTTGTCCAACTCGTTGGGACATTTCTCGCAATTGCGATCGCAAGTTTCCAATCAGTTCATTTGCCGCATCAATATGGGCATCGCTGGGACTAGCAGGATCGGTGCCAAACTCCTTGTGACAGAAGGGACGTAAGGCTGCAGCGTGACGAATTACATTCAGTGCTTGAACGCGCAACCAAGGGTCTAAATTAGGTGGTTCGATGAAGCCATCACTAGCAGGTTGATTGACAGGAAGTAAGTCTTCTTGCCACGCCTCAAAAGAGCGTGTTGGGGTTTTCAAGAGTCCGTTCATAGTTGGTTGTTAGTTGTTAGTTGTTTGTTGTCTGTTGTTAGTTGTTAGTTGTTTACTGTCTGTTGTTAGTTATTTGTTTTTTTACTAATGACCAATAACCAATGACTAACAACTAATGACCAATGACTAATGACTAACAACCAATGACTAATGACTAATGACCATGTTTAATTAGGCAGGAACGCGACGGCGCTGTCCATTAGTAAGTGCCTTGGCTTGGTGCTGTGCTTGATGGGATTTTTTCATCGCGGCTTGGACTTTTTGCGGGTTATCTAAAACATTGGCAACATTCCCAGCTAAAGCCCGTAAAGCGGTTGTACTCGAAAGTGGTTTACCTTGTTCCACCTGATTAGCCAAAGTTTGCACGGTTCCTTTTAAAATTGTTGGTGCAGTTTGCAAAAGTTGGCGAGTTGTGGGGTTTTTGTGTAATGCACTTCCCATCCGAGCAACACCTCGAACTAATGAAGGTGCGACAGACGTAATTGCTTTCGCAGCAGAAGGAATTAAGCGAGTTGCCATTGATGCTAATGCACCTAAAAATGCTTCGGCTTCGGCTTCGCTTTCGGTATGCGCGGCTCGATAAGCCAGATTTTCCATGACAATTTCATACTCGCTCATCGGTTTGGCTTCATATTCGTATTCGTACTCGTATTCACCTTTACCGAGTCCAATTGAACCACCTAAACCTTTGAGCAAGTTACCAATAAATGGATCGCCTTCGTATTCACCTTCGTACTCGAATTCAAATTCCCGTTGGCGCTGTCTTCGTCCGCCTCCAATTAAGCTCCCGACGGCTTTAATTGCCATAGGTGCTACGGCTTTAAGTGCGGGTAAAAGTAGGGGAAAAAATTCTTCGCTTTCGTATTGGCTAGCAAATTCGCACTCGTATTCGCGATCTGTTCCTTTGTACTGACACATTATTTTTTGACCTCATTGTTGATGGTTTTGACCTCTCCCCCAACCCCTCTCCTGCAAGGAAAGGGGGGCAAGATTGATAGTTTTGACCTCTCCCCCAACCCCTCGCCTTGTAGGAGAGGGGAGTAAGATTTCCGGCTCCCCCTTCCCTTGCAGGGAAGGGGGCTGGGGGGTTAGGTTTTTCGACTTATTGAGAAGGTGCAAAATCTGTGTTTTCCTCAAACCTTCTGGTTATCTTTTAAACCTTGGGTTTGTCGCAAACCTGTACTAAGTAAATACAATTCACTGAGGAAGATCGAGCCGACTAAAGCACCAATTGCAGTAGGTGCAACATTCAAACTATTGAAGGTTCCTTCTATGGGAAAGACTTGCGTATAAACTGCACCACCAACTAAACCCCCAATCGTGCCAATTGTTTTGATTATTGCCAAGCTAATGGAACGGAAGGGATCGGGAGGAGGGGGTGGTGAGGGGAATCGCCACCAGCCGGGATAGGGTGTACCGCACCATCCCACAAATCCCCACAACCCAAGTAAGATTGGATTCATTTTTCTTTCTCCTTATTTGTTAATTGCCAAAGCTTTTCGTTGCGATCGCGCCTTGGGTTTCATTGCCGAAAACACCACTAAACCTACTCAGTTTTAGTAATAAAATTCGTACAACTCTGGCTGACGTTTGCGCTTACCTCCAGAGGCTCCGTGGCGCTTTGGTGGCTTCGGAGCGGAAGTGCCAGAAGGCGTTGGTGTTCCCCATTTATCTAATATATTCCTGGCCCAGGGAATTGATCCCTTTGTTATTCGGTCTACTAGTTGCTTATCCGTGTCATTAAGATGCTTATAGATCTTGTAAGCATCTGATATCATCTTTTTCTGTTCTGGTGATTGAGCATATTCTATTTCCCACTCACCTTCGTATTCGCACTCATACTCTGATTGCTTTGCAGGTGCAGCTTTAGCAACTTTCTTCGCCGCTTCAGTCGATCGCACCAATGCTTTAGCGCAAGTCATGGGATTACCCAAAACTTTTTTCGTTTCCCCAGCCATAACTTGTGCGGCTGTAGTCGGGGTAACAGGCTTTCCTTGAGCGGCTTGTTTTGCTAATTTCTGACCCGTGCGAGCCACAATTGTTGGTACAGTTTTTACCAGCGGACGAGTTGCCGGATGCTTCCGTAATGTCCGAGTTAAAGTGGCTGCACCTTTAACAACTTTGGGGGAAATACGAGCCATTGAAGCCGTTTTAATCGGAATAATTCGAGCGGTAAAAGCACCTGTATAAGCTTCAGCTTCGGCTTCACTTTGCACTTGGCTAGCGATAGCTGCTAACGCTTCGGCTAACGCTTCTGGTTGTGGCGTTGCTGTTGCTTCGTACTCACTTTCATACTCATATTCGCTCTCAAATTCATACTCGAATTCTCCTTCACGAGCAAGTTGTCCCGCTAGAGAACCCAGCGCCTGTCCGACTCCTGGGCCACCAATTGCGGTTCCTACAGCTTTAGCGGCAATTGGCGCAACTTTTTTGAGAACGGGCGCTAATTTACTAGCAATTCCCTTTAGTTTCTTGAAAAAAGCTTCACTTTCGTCCTCGTATTCGTACTCGTATTCGCCTTCCCCTTCAAACAAACCGAGAGCGCCACCTACTCCTTTGAGAACATCGCCGAGGAATTCTTCTCCTTCATATTCCCCTTCATATTCCTGTTGCTGTCCACTCTCGAATTCGGACTCAAATTCATCCTCGAATTCTTGCTGCATGGTTTCTCCGTCCCACATGATCTAACTCCTTTTGAAGTTTTTGTGAAGTCATCTTCCACGTATAACCAATGTCGCAAATGGCTTACCAGTCGCTTTTTTGAGTGACATTCATTTGAGGTAACTCGTTTGAGTGTCACTCATTTGAGGGACAGGTATATATACTTTGAGCTGTCGGCGATCAGGGAGTGAAGGCTGAGTATTTTTTACTCTTAATAGAGAATATTTGTCCCTTTAGTGCATAAGTTCGGTAACGCCAGGGATACAATAATTCAGCACTTAAGGTAACACCTAGAAACCTAAGCTGTTGAAGAATCTGAGTGCTGTGCCAGAGTGACAACTGACCTCTAATGTAAAGAAATTTCCGAAATATCCTGAAGCATGAATGTATGAAAAGAATATGAAGGATTCATCAAGTTTCTGTGAACCCGACCGAAATCTTGTGTGAAAATAACCCAATTGTTTTGCGGTGCTATTTAAAGAATCAAGATCAAGTATGATTCCCCTACCTCCAGATGAACTGTTCAAACAGCTTATTAATCAAATCGAACAGCCTACTCAATCACCGATGGAACCACAACTTGAAGAAACTGGAAATGAAATAATTTGGCAGGGTAATTTGGATGGAATAAACTACTACATCGTGCGGTCTCGCCAAAAATCACCGCCTCGAATTACCCTAAGTTCTCGTGAAAAAGCGATCGCCAGATTGGTTGCTCAAGGTTTACCCAATAAATGTATTGGTCATCAACTTGATATCAGTCCCTGGACAGTGGCAAGTTATTTGAGGCGTATTTTTGCCAAACTGGGTGTTACGTCGAGAACGGCAATGATTAACCAGCTTATGCAAGAAAAGATATTACAAGATTGAGATTTATAGCAGTTCTCAATTTGATAAGGTACAAATTTCTTGGTTTTAGGGAGTGGGGAGTGGGGAGTGGGGAGTGGGGAAGAAAATTAAATGTACCTCAGCCATTTGAGAAAGGCTATAATTTTCTTCGCCAAACGACGTTCCGCTACGCTAACTCCCCGTCTCCCCCTCAATCTTTATTAAGTTGACTCAACCGGACATAAAAGATTACTCGTGCATTGCTCTTGCTAATTCAGCGGCGACTAGGGGGCGAGAAAATTGAGGGGGTGGTAACTCACCTCGACGTAGCATTTCTCGTACTTTAGTACCGGATAAGTGGATGCGTTGTTCGGGTTTACTGGGACTCGTCTTAGAAGTTGCCATTGTTTCGGTGATTTCGCAATAAAAGGCGTGTTCAAACTTCAGGGGTACAATTCCAAGTTCCTCTGGCTCAAATTCATCAAAAATGTACTGAGCATCGTAAGTACCATAATAATCCCCAACACCCGCATGGTCACGTCCCACAATGAAGTGAGTACAGCCGTAATTCTTACGCACCATTGCATGAAAAATCGCTTCCCTTGGACCTGCGTAGCGCATTGCAGCCGGGTTAATTGCCAAAATTACGCGGTCTTTGGGGAAATAATTATCAATCATAATTTCGTAGCAACGCATCCGCACATCAGCTGGAATATCGTCGCTTTTCGTAGCACCGACCAAGGGATGAAGGAACAGACCATCTACAATTTCTAGGGCACATTTAATAATGTATTCATGCGCTCGATGGATGGGGTTACGAGTCTGAAATCCGACGACAGTTTTCCACCCCTTTTCTTTGAATCGGCGACGAGATTCGGCTGGATCGATTTGGTAAGAGGGAAACAGAGGATGGAGGTCACGTTGCATTAACCAGACCGGACCTGCAAGATTAACATTTCCTTGGTCATAAACCACCTTAACACCGGGGTGCTTGTCTTCATCGGTACGGTAAACATTGACCGCCTCACGTTTTTTATCGTAATGATATTTTTGAGTGAGTTCTAAAACACCAACAAAGCGTCCGTTAGGGTCATACAAACCAACCAAACTACCTTCTTTTAGCGGTTCTGCTGTGGCTTCGTCTACGGAAAGGGTAATAGGAATTGACCAAGGCAAACCATTCGCCAGACGCATGGTGTCAACAACTGATTCGTAGTCGGCTTGTTCCATAAAGCCAGTCAGGGGACTAAATCCGCCGATCGCAATCAACTCTAAATCAGACGTGGCTCTCTCATCAAGCTGGACTTTGGGTAGAGAATCTGCTTTGTCTAAAAATTCAGAGTGCTGTTCGGGTGTGACAATGCGGTTGATTAGTTGGCCACCGTGGGGGGCGATTCCATCTGAATGCTTACTCAAGGTCTTTGCCTTTCTGGGTTAACTGCAATTCCAAAATAATCCTCTTTCTGGGTTAACTGCAATTCCTCAATTGTCTATCTTGAGTGAACTACCTACACTAAGTCGAAGCGACTATAGTGTAGGCTTCTAACATCGTGGGGGAATGCCGTCGAGCGGGTACGCTCGCCCGCTTCGCTATCAGAACGGACTTGCGTCCCAACTTTGGTCTTACTTCCCCTCCGTTAGCAGAGACGGCTGTTCCATCCGTCTGTAGCATTCTGATACCCTCTGCTCTAATATTTGTTGCTGCATTACCATCGCGGTCGTGACGAGTTTGGCAATGAGGACAAGTCCACTCTCTAACATCAAGTGATAACTCATCAATCTGGTAATAGCAATTAGAGCAAAGTTTAGAACTGGGGAACCATCGGTCAATTTCTACCAACTTTCCGCCTTTTTTCTCTAGCTTGTAAGCAAGGAAATTAGTAAACGTTCCCCATCCAGCATCAGATATCGCTTTAGCTAAATTGGGATTGCGTACCATGCCTTTGACATTAAGATTTTCTACTACGACAACTTGGTTTTCGTTGACGAGTTTTCTTGATAACTTATGTAGAAAATCCTGACGGGATTTTGTTACCCGTTCGTACACTTTAGCTACAGTCTTTTTAGCTTTGTTTCTCGAATTGCTTCCTTTCTGCTTTCTAGCTAGTTTTTGTTGCTTGTGCTTGAGGTTTTTCTTGTGTTTGGCTAGATGCTTGGGATTTTTGTATTTAGACACTTTACTGCCATCGCTGGTGATAGCAAAATGGGTCAATCCTAAATCAATCCCAATTACTTTCCCGTCTGTTGAAACTACTGGATTTTCGCCTTCAGTTTCGGTCAGTATTGATGCAAAGTATTTCCCTGATGGGTCTAAGCTAACCGTTACCGTTTTGATTGTTCCTTCTATGTTCCTGTGCAACTTAGCTTTAACTTTGCCAACTTGGCCAGGAAACTGAACAAACCCATTAAGTACTTTAACGTTTTGAGGATACTGAATTGACTGCTTGCCATGCTTCGACTTGTAACGAGGGAATCTAGCACGACCTGCAAAAAAGTTTTTGTAGGCTGTAGTTAGATTGAGCGTCGTTGCTTGCAAAACTTGGCTGTAGCATTCAGATAACCATACGGTACTTGGAGCTTTTTTGAGCTTTGGCAAGAATGCATTAAGTGCTGACTGACCAAGGCTTTTTCCAGTTTCTTTATAAGTCTCGATTGACTTATAAAGAGCAAAGTTCCACCACCATCTAGCACAACCAAAGTGCTGAGACAGCAGCACTTGTTGTTCTGCTGATGGATAAAGCCTAACCTTGACCGCTTTGTGCAGCATCTTAATCCCTCCTTACTGCATTATACATAAAACAGTAAAGACATCAGGAAGATTTGGAAATTTCCGTTCCTCCAATTAAGAAGCCTTTCATCCCGCCGAAGACACTGGGTACAGTTATAGCGGGGGACTTCCCGGCGAAAAGTTAAATAGCTAGTGAACCTTTGCAGTCTTGGGGAGTGGGGAGTTGAGCAATGAAGAACGTTCTTTAACACAAAACGGACTATCGTCCCGCTA
>DNGI01000082.1:20991-43313 GCA_003486645.1 Cyanobacteria bacterium UBA11370
GCTAACAAAACTCAAAACTCCCCTATGGGGTGTAGGTTTTTATTGGATTTATTCTTCTTCTAGAGTGGAATCTTCTAGTTGTAGTTCAGAGTCATCAGTATGATCCCTATCCAGGATATCTAAATCTTCCTCCTCATCATCTAAAGGTGCTGACACCTCGCTGGCTGTCGCTTGCAATGCTTCTATTTTCCGATGTTCAGCTTCGTAGTCGTACTTAGCCCCATCTTTAATATCAATCTTCCATCCCGTGAGGCGGGCGGCAAGGCGGACATTTTGTCCCTCTTTCCCAATCGCTAAACTTAACTGGTCTTCTGCGACTAAAACATGGGCTTGACGACCCTCTGGATTAATGAGTAGAACCTGATCAACTCGTGCTGGACTGAGGGCATTAGCAATATAGGTAGAAGGATCAGGCGACCAACGAATGACATCAATTTTTTCACCCCGTAATTCATTCACCACCACTTGAATACGAGACCCTCTCGCCCCAATACAAGCACCCACAGGGTCTACATCTCGTTCTAGAGTATCCACCGCAATTTTTGTGCGGGGTCCGACATGACGAGAGGGAGGATTGGCTTCTCGTGCTACGGCTACAATCCGAACAACTTCATCTTCAATTTCTGGGACTTCATTGGCAAATAGATAAACAACCAAGCCAGCCGATGCTCTAGAAACGATAAGTTGAGGACCACGATGGGGACCTTCCCGAACTTTTTTCAGAAACACCTTAAACGTACTATTAATGCGATAGTTATCGTTTGGTAGCTGTTCTCGCTTGGGGAGTTCTGCTTCAACTTCGGGTTGACCAAAGCCACTGCTAAGAGCCAGAATGACCGATTGCCGCTCAAACCGCAATACTCTGGCTTGGAGAACTGTACCTTCTAATTCTTCAAATTCCTCTTGTATAAGTTTGCGTTGTTGATCCCGCAATTTTTGAGATAGTACCTGCTTGGTTTGAATGGCTGCCATCCGACCAAATTCGCCTTGGTCTGGGGTAACATCAAGAACTACAGAATCCCCAAGTTGTGCTTCAGATGCGACTTCTTGAACTTCTCTCAGGGCAATGTGATGGTCAGTGTTACCGACTTCCTCAACAATCGTTTTGGTGGATAAAACGCGAAATCCTTCTTCTTCAACATCCAGATCCACTTCAAAATTATCAAAGTATTCTTCATCAAAATGAAAGCGATCCATGCGTTGTGCCCGACGAAAGCGTTCGTAACCTTTAAGCAATGCTTCTCTTAGTGCTTGTTGAACGGCAGATTTAGGTAAGTTGTGAGTTTGCGAGATCTCTTCGATCATTTTTTTGAGTCCAGGCAAATGAACGATTGACATAAGCTTGCTCTCCAATATTGGTTGTTAGTTGTTGGTTGTTGGTCGTTGGTTGTTAGTCGTTGGTTGTTGGTTGTTGGTCGTTGGTTGGTTTTTAGCTACTGATTGATAACTGATGACCACAACAACTAACAACTAACACGCAAGGTTAACATAACCGTACCTGTGGCAGATGGGGAAGGATGCCAAGTGCGAAGATTTTGCTTAACTAATTCAATCACTTTCGCATCTTTGAGAGTTGAGGAATCCTCATCTACCATAATTCGCCCTACACGACCTTTCCCAACACTGAACTCGAAGACAATTTCACCACTGAATCCAGAGGGTAAGTTTAGCTGTTGTAGGTGTTGGGTTAGAGTAACAATTGCGGCTTGATCTAACCCTGTGATACTAATTACTTCAATCTGGTGATTGATAGAGGCTGGTATTGCTGCCAATTCATCCATTTCTGCATCTTCAAGATTCATAATTCCAGGGTTAATCAACCCCAAATCGGATGTTTCGGTAGGTGCAGGTTTGGATAAAGATTTAGGACTAGAGAAGCGTTCAAAGAAGGTACGAATTGGGTGCGATCGCTCACCTGAAGGTGCAGGTGGTGGCGAACTGGGTGGCGCTTCCATCGTTCGCCGCAAACGCATCTTTGGTTGGTATGACAACACAGTCGGGGCACTAAACACAGCAACACCAGCAGAAGCACCGATTATACCTTGATAACTTACACCTTCTGGCATTTCAACGGGTACATTCATAGAAACAGATTCGCTTCCCGGTTCAACCCGCACATCATCACTAACGGCAACAAAAGCCGTATATTGTGATAGTAACTGATAGGTTAATGCGGTATCTGTTACGGCTTCTACCCCAGCTTTAGTTTCATAGCCAAACATTTGATTCATCAAATCTTTAATCCGCATCCGTCCCCATAATTGAGCAATAGCCGGATTCCCTGTTTCCTCAAAATTGAGATTAAATGTTTGCTTATACTGATGTCCACCCGCCGCCATACCTGTAATCTGTACTTTTCCAGCCGTGCGGTCTTGTTTTCGACCAAACAAAACTAAAGGCTGTTCGGCAAATAAATCTGGTGCAATTGAAGGATAAATTACCGGATTTTCTCCCGTACCTTCCCAGTTAATTTGAATATTAGTCAGCACAGGATTATTAATTTGCCGGAAGAACTTTTCAGCAACTTCCTCAGTTGGTTCATCGTGACGAATAATCCGAGATGTACCCCGTCCAACTTCAGCAATGCGATTGAGCAAAAAGCGATTTACAGAACTACCAACACCAAAACTATAGAGACGATTTCCCGGTTTTAATTCCCGCTGAACCTCTGCCAAAATCTCATTTTCATTGCCGATATATCCATCGGTTAGTAACACAATACTCCGCAACCGTCCCGCTGCTGGTGCAGGGAAATTCATAACCGCACGAATACCATTGAGTAAGTACGTGCCGCCATTGGCTTGTAGGTGATTAATATAAGTAATGGCTTTGACGCGATTTTCTAGTGTATTCGGTAACGGTGCAGATGAAAGTTGTTGAGTTGTATCGGAAAAATCAATAATGGTAAACGTGTCGTTAGGATTTAATCCGTTGATGAAACGGCGCATGAGTTCCTGACATTTAAACAACGGATCGCCATGTTGGGAACCGGAAGTATCCATCAAGAACACAACATCTTTAGCAACAATTTCATCGGTGTGATATTGCAAAGCGGGGATAAAATAAAGAGCGAAATGTCCACCTCGTTCGTCTGCTTGGGTTAATACTGTTGCTTGAGTATTATTACCTGCAATTTGATATCTCAAAATCAAATCTTTGTTGGGAATTGTGTCTTTGCTTCCTAATTTTACCCGTACAATTTGACCCTCACATTCAATTTTTAATTGATGAGAAGGAGAGCGAATATCCCGAATGGCAACACCTGCATCAATTTCTACAGTTACGCTAATATCATGTCCAGAACGCATTCGTTCGGGCATAATTGGAGGAGTAATCCGTGACGCATCAGGTACTTCATCCGTATCACCGCTATTATCAATGGATGTACCCGGAATAAAACGTGGCCCAACAACCATCGGGAAGACGAATTCATAATTACCTCCCTCATAGTTTAAGCTGTCGGTATAGCGAATTGTGACATCAATTTGTTCACCGGGTTTAATGTTAGCCAGGGATTGGGTAAAGACATTATCCCGTTCTTGTTCTAATAATCCCGCTGTGCGTCCTTGTTGCTTGGCTTGTTCGTAAATTGCTAAAGCTTCTTCGCGTTTTTTGATGTTACCTTTGATAGTGCGATCGCCTATCTTGATCTCCATATCATCAACGGCTGCTTCATCGGGTAAGGGAAACACATAAACCGCTTCTAACGGTTTAGTAAATGGATTTTCAAAGGTTTGTGTTACCTCAACCCGTGATAAATTACCAGCAATTTTTGCCTGAACTGCGGTATGTTTCAAGGGAAAGATTAACTGTGTTCCTTCTGGGGATTGAACGTATAATCCACCGCATTGAGGGTTTGGAGATTGAATTGTAGCCATGGTTTCTGTTGTGTAGTAAATAATATTCAAGATCGAGTCTGACTTTTTATGCAGAGCCATTAGCCATTAGCCATTAGCCATCTCTTAGTTTATAACTAGCAACTTATGTTATTAGTCTCTAAACTCTGTGGTTGAACCTGAAACTAGACTAACTAAGGTAACTACGGATCTTCACCTAACCCATATTAGGAGTTTTGTTAGGATGTGGTTAGCAACTTAAGGAAATCATCAAGGAATGTCAGCTACCGAGGACTCGTTTAAAGAAGCTGCAACCGATTGGGATTTAGAAAGGCTGTATCGAGACTTGGCGATCGTCAAGCAACAGTCTGGTAAACGAAATAAACTCACACCTGTAGAAATGGCGTGTCTGCGAGGGTTACTGTGCGGGTATGGTCCTAATGACATTGCAGCTACACTCAACCGCGAACCAAGAGGACTAAGAGTTGACTTTTGTAGAGGGTTGTATCGCTATGTAGAAATGCTTACTGAACGACCTCCAAATACACTTAAAGACTGGAGAGATGTCGCTAACTGGCTAATTATAGTTGGATATCAAACTCGCTCTAATAATTTTTCTCAGCAAACTAATGATTCCTTAATTAAGATTGTTGATATTATCTTTGGTGGAGCAAGGAATTCACCTGTGATTGATATCAAAGTTCGTAATACTGGTAATCAAGTTGCGTTCCTCAAAAAAACAAGATTTAACTTTTATAAAGCTTGGTATTTGCAAAGTTGGATAATTCAGAAACAAGCTGAACGACTACCTTTCCCTGCTGCTCGTTGTCAACCTTTAGCGAAAAGTAGACCCGTTGAACCCAGTTTTAATTATCAGGTATCTATAGAAGAACTTTATGATTTTGTGGAGGGTAGCCATAATTATGAAGTAGAAGTTATCCAGGTCGAGCCTTTATCGCCTTTATCATTGTTGAAGCAATCGATTTACATTGAAGAGTTTAATATTTCTCAGTGTGTTTCTGGCAATGATGTAGATCGATTTACATTTACATTATCCTTTCCTGAAGTTCAGTTAGAACCCTACAGGAATATCTATAAATCATATGTTTATCACCTAAAGCTAGAAATTGTCTATGATGAAGATGATAAAACCGTTCAAAGTCGAGATTTACTGCTTTTGGTTGAACCGAAAAATCTACCGGATGGAAACCGATATTTTTTTGAGAAAGATTACCTGAGAGAGTTAAAAGTTAATCAGGTAGACTTAGAGTTTAAGTCATACAGTCAGCATAATCAAGAAGTGCTTGCCGAAGTAGCTCAAATAGATGGCGTGAGAAGCGTCTTGTTGAATAAACTTATTGAACATCAATACAATGTTTTGAATTTTGAATTTTGAATTTTGAATTAGTGATGAGATGCACCCAAAAAAAGGGTGACTTTTAGGAAGCCACCGGATTTAAAGACCAAGATTTGACAACTTTTAACGGTATCGAGTTAGGATGTTCCGCTGCTTGGTCTTGAGACTTTCCCAGTTGTTGGGACGTTTGCAATACGGTTTGCAGGGAACTCATCTGAGCCATAATTTCTTGGAGTTGATGGTGAAGTTCTTGTACCTCTAAAGGAGTTGGTGAAATAACTGTTTTAGAGGGTTTGATCGCTGCCTTTGACTGATTGTAGCCGAAGAAATTTTGAGCGGACGCAAAATTCATTACGGTTGCTTGTACAGTTACCTGATTCTGTGTTACGGGTTGTGCTTCACGAGGTTGAGTTGTGATGATTAGAGGCTCAACTACTGGCGGTTTAATGGGTTGGGTGGCTGGACTATTCAGTGTTGATTTGGGTTGAACTTCCTCCGACACAAGGCTTTTTGTATCCGGATCTAAAGCCTCTGCCAATTCTTCTTTGAGTTCTTCTGCTAAAAAGCAACTTAATCCAGACAATTCTAGGTGAGATTCTGAGCATTTAAATGTCTCTAAAAGCTCTTGTTTTTGTTTAAGATTTTGCTCTAGCTGTGAGAGTTGCTCCTTGGTTAAAGCTGATTTGCGGGAAGATTGCCGCCACCCTGTTACGGCTACCGTGCCTACCCCTGTACCCAAGCTTATTGCTGTTACTAAACCTAGATAAGGAGTGGCAGCTTCCCTCAGTTCACCGTGAAATATTGACTCGTCCTGAAGTTGGATTGTGACGGGTTTATTACCGAAAACAGCTAAAGGTAAAGTAAGTGCAGAAAAGACTGCTGCCGAACATAGTATAGGTGTAAAAACAAATTTTTTTAGAGGAGAGGCAGTCATGATTGATGTTCCTTATGACAATTTCCAGTATCAGTTTTCAACTCAAGGACTATTCAGAAATCCACCTGAGTATGAATGGAAAAAGATTGTTTACCGAATTTATAGGAGAGCGTGCCGAGGTACGAGTTTGCCAGCGTTAGCTGTTCCTAGATTAGCGAATTTTCTATTAAGAACTGATAAAGAAGCACTCTAAACAAGTGAAGTTCCTGTAAATCTTCACGGGGAGTGGGGAGATGGGGAGATAGGGAGAAATATAAATAACTCAAGTTGCTAGTTACCTGATCAGGATAACTAATGGTAGCAATTAGCAATTAACCATTAGCCATTAGCCATTAGCTATTTGCCAATATCTTCATTCCATAGCTGGGGTTTAGCTTCAATAAAGTTACGCATTAGCTGCTGGCATTCTTCCAGATTTAAATCAATCACTTCAACACCATGAGATTCCATAAATTCCCTAGCGCCAGAGAAGGTTTTGGACTCACCAGCAATAACTTTTTTAATCCCAAATTGGACAACCGCACCCGCACAAAGATAGCAAGGCATTAAGGTTGAATAAAGGGTTGTCTCTTTATAGTTCCCAATTCTACCTGCGTTACGGAGGCAATCAATTTCGGCGTGGGTTACGGGGTCATTGTCTTGAACACGTTTATTATGACCTCTGCCAACAATCTGACCGTCTTTAACCAAGACTGAACCAATAGGAATTCCACCTTCAGAAAGTCCCTGTTTCGCTTCTGCGATCGCCGCTGCCATAAATTCATCCATAGCTTTTTCTTCCCACTAGTCGCTAAATTTTTGTCAGTTTGCTTGTATTTCTGGTGCAGATAGCTGAGGGACTTCACCATTTTTACTATTAGCTTTAGCGAGTTCTTCTTCTAGCACTTGAATTGCACCGCTGATCCGAAGTAGGGTATCTCTAACGCTGCTCTGTTTTATTTCTAAATCAGCTAATACTTTTTGACCGGACTCAAATTCTGCTTTTAATGCTTGGAGGCGTTCTTCTAATTGTTTTCTCATTTTTATTTATAGGTTGTAATTGGCTATTGTTTGGGTAACTTTTTAGGTTCCGGTTAATAGAATTAACATAGTAGCGCCGTTAAAACGGACTTTTCCTCCGGATCTAGACCTAATTTTTAACTCAATTTTATAATTTTGGTTTGCCTCTAAATAAAACTTGGCAATAGCTTGTAGGGGCAACCAGAAGGAAACATGAGAAATTCCCATGCCATACCCATAACCATCTCCTCTATCGGCAAAGATTTGATCATTATTAAATATAGCACAATCTAGGGGCTGGTCTATCTTTTCAGTCATTCCATGACCATTGGCAATTACAGTTGCATGAATAGATGTAATCGGCGTGAATTCATAGGAAATAACAACCTGCCAATTGCTATCAGTAGTACTTGTTTCCCATTGATTAGCCTGAACATAAATTGACTGAAGAGCAGGACTTTTTATTCCACCATTGACATCCAATTTTGCTCCCGGACTATCGGTTCCAATTCCTACATTGCCATCATTTCTTACATACAAAATGCTCTTTGCTTCTGAGTCTATAATATTAAGACCAGCCGCCTGATCATCATTAGTTGTTCCTTTAACTTCTAATTTTGCTATCGGTTTATCCGTACCAATACCAACATTACTACTAACCTGAAGCGCGTCCTCAATCGTAAGTGGGCCTATTAACGTATCTGCTTGATTCCGATTAACTTTTGTTGTACAAAGATGGTCAATAGCTTGCACCAAGATATTCCAATCGTCTGACAAAATGCGATCGCCAGGTTTTCTCATTAACTGATCCGATACGAATTGAGACTCATCGCTAGCTGTCATTCTTGTTACCCCTAAAAAATAATTTCCCAAATCAGCGTTAACTTAAAGTCTTTTGTTTTATTAACGGGTGGAAACTGGACTCGATTGTACATCACATCACTTTCACCGCTTACATCACTTTCAGCACTAAACAATCCAGCCTCAGTCAGCGGCACATCATTAACCTTTTCATTATCAGCCTCTAAATCTACGGTAAGGATCAGCTTAACTCTTGGTTCCTGAGTATCCGGATCAATCCGTTGAAGATGAATTTCTTGAATGGGTTGGCGATACACCTCATCAGCGAGTTGATTATCAGTTGCTACAAATTCTTTTGAACCCTTGCCAACGGCAACGTAGTTAACGGGTTTAACTTGCTGGTTTGTTTCGGAACTGAATAACTTGGCAACCAGTTCTCGTCCATTTAAAGTAATACTATTTTTGATTTCACACTCGTCGATAGTTTTGTGTTGTATGTTGATTTTTTGAATAATTAGCTTTCCCGTCAAATCTAGTTTATCTGATAGATTCATTTCACGAATTTTTCTAACAAGTACTAACCAAAACGATTGTCTGAATCAAAGTATGTACAATCAAACACACCGCTAGTTATCAGTGTATCAGATATCTGATGTTCAATTCTGTATCCCTGTTGAGAAGCTAATTGAAAATGAATCTCTTGTCCTTGTTCTTCGTGTAAAACTAATTGTCTAGCAAAGAATAAAGAATCAGTTAATTGATGTTGTTCTTGAAACCGTTGTTCATAAGCAATGACAGCAAGAACTCCAGCCGCTTTGACTCGGTTCACAATCGCAGGAATCTGATGCCGGGGAGATTTATCGAGTTCATCAAACTTGTCAGTAAAGCCAGGAATATGCCAGGGAATTTTGACACTGAATGTGCCTGGAGTTAGCTTGTACAACCTAATCTTTAACGTAACAATAGCCTCTGTAGATATAAAGATAGCATCATCGAAGCTTTGAATTGATGAATCAAAGTAAGCTACCGGATACGGTTGGTTATTAGCAGCCATAATTAGTGATTCCAACCGCCAGCGTGACTTTCCAGGTGGTAGTAGAGGTATAGTTTCTTCGGTTATACAATTCAGTCGAACTTGAGGAGTTTTAACTTCACCTAAATACTCGACAACTTGTCCGGTTTCTAGATTAATAATACGTGGATTTACCAATTTAATAGGCGTTGGAGAGGATAGAATGATGGAAACTTCTGGTGTTTCAAACCTTGGATTAGGATTATTAACTTCAAATTCATCCCCAAGTGCAAGTTTACTCTCATAAATTGTTGTTATTTGGGGTGAATATTCTTCAATTTTAATCTGCTTCTTAGCAGCTTCTGATTTTTCATCACTATCAATGATTCCTAAATTCGCGGCTACGATATCAATAATTCCCTGTTTTGTTGACGCACCTCTCCGTAAAATCTGAATTAGAGTCTTGAGGCGTTCCCGGTAAGAATCATCCTTGGGGTTCACCTGCATCAGTTGAGAGGTTCCCCCGACTGCTTCCAGATATAAGGCAAAGATTTTATCCAAATCTCCCTTTTGAGTTGTACTAAAACCTTGGGAATCTTGATTATCAGCTTTGTCTACATGATGAGATGCCATAATTTTGAGCAAGTCTGTTTCAGCTTGCTCTAACATATATCCAAATACATCTATAAATTGATACAAAAGACTCGTGCTATTCGAGTCAAAAAAACTGGAAAATCGACTCAGAATGTTAATTGTTTTACCCCGTTTTTCCATTTTAGGCTCGATCCAATAACTGATTACAATAATTAAGTGAGTAAACTTATAGTAAACTTGGGTAAGGCTACCCTCCTAATTTCCTAAACCAATCCAAATGTCACCTGGGATGAACTTTTCAAAAATTTCCACGTCCAATCGCTTAATTGATGTTTCTGAAGATTTGTAGGTATTTTTTTTAATGGTTTGCTCTAGATTGCGCCTAGTTTCGAGAGTAAAATTGATAACATCATTAATCCCTTTAATTTCCAGTATCTTTTTAGTTAGTTGAGAAATCAGCAAAGGCTGTCCCATTTTTTGCTCAGTAATATAGGAGGTAATAACTTCATAAACCTGGTTTTCTAGTTTAGTTTGTTGCTCTGGAGATAGACTCAACCCTGGATCAACTTCAATCTGGAATACTCCATCCAGTTTCACTGGGTTTACACACTCAAGCCGAACAAAAATACCCGCTGCTCGTACCCGCTCAATTTCTTGTTTTAGTCTGTTAATTTGAGCTAAATCACTAAAATCAATACCGTCCACAAAAACGTCGATTATACCAAAATCTTTGAGTAAAATTGGCTCGTTATTACTAACAATAATATTGAAGGTTCGATTCGTTTCTAAATCTTCTACCTGCTGCTCTCCCCAAGATAAGTTTGCCTGCGTTACTTCACTAGTTGAACCAGCGACTAGAGCCTGTACATTGACAGTTACGGAATTATTACCGCTGATCGTCACTTCTTCTGTAGTTTCAAAACTTTTATTATTTTTTATCAAAGTAAGTTTTGTGCCCTTTGGAATAGTAATTTCACCAGAATCTAGTGGTGCTGTTAAAGTTACCTTACCCCTAGCAAAATAGAAATTTTCTCTAATTTTAACTTCTTTAACTCCAGGCAAACATAAAAGAGTATTCTCAATAGCAGTAATATTAGCTCCGCTAGCAACGAGGAGGGTATTTTTAGCACGATTTCGCAATTCCTCATCCGTTTCACGTCGTTTCCCTGTAAAACTTATAGGTTGAGGGTTGTTAACAGACTTAATCCCCGGTACAGGTTGAGGCATAACCTGAATAGTTTTAGCCTCTGTAACTTCACTGTCACCCCGTTTTATTGCCTGAATTTTTACTAATGCCGATGGTTGGTCTTTTGGAATAGTTTTTACTTCAATTGTTTGGTAAGCTTTTTTTTGATATTTGGCAGTATCTTCACTCGTAGTAACCAACGTTCCAATAGGAATTTCAATATCTTTATCAATGCCTACATCTCGCTCAAAACTCACTTCTCCTCTAGCAAAATCGGGTTCCCCGCGCTTAATTCCCAGCACAGCAACAACTAGGTCTAAATGTGGACCTTGAGCTGTATCAACGAAACCAGAAAGATAAATTTGATCCATCTGCGCGTACAGCAGTGCCAACTCAAAAGCAAAGGACTCATACAGCGTCCGCACCACACTTCCTTCTTGAAAGTCGGTAAGAGTAGGAGGAGTGCGATCGCGCATTTCCTGAAAAATTTGAGTAAACGTTTTTGGTTTAAAAGTCATAGTCTAATTAATCCTTAATTTCCTCATTTTCAAGTTAGATTAAGCGATAATTGAAGAGTTAACAATGTTTCTTCAGCAACTGGCTTAACCTTTAGAGTTACTTTTAGAGTATGACGATCATAACCCCGTGTGGGAGGTTCAAAAGAAACTGCAACAATATCTTCAATTCGAGGTTCTACCTCTAAAGATTCACGAATATACAGTTCTGCTAATGAGCGCGTGCGGGTGTTATTGAGTTCTCCAACTAATAGATAAAGTCTCGATCCATAATGAGGATGTCCTAGGGATGCTAATTCTCCCTTGCGGGTACAAAGGCGATTGAGAATTGCCTGATAGAGATTAGCTGATCCTTGAACCGTTGCTAAATCCCCTTGGTTTGCACACAAATCTACAACATCCCGGTCAGGAATTAATTGTCCGGTGTCACGTCGGGTAAGATGAAGATCCAGTTGATTTAAGTTATCTACCACAAGTTAGCTGATTTTAGATTTTGGATTTTGGATTTTGGATTTTGAGTTATCCAAATTGCTGTCAAAGTTATTTTTTTTACCCTTATCTCCATTTTGCAAAATCTTTTTATCTAGATACTTACTCTTTTTTTAGACTTCTAATAACTTCTTTAGCGAGGTCTTTCTTAAGGGCTTCAGGCAATTCAATATTCCCATTGAGTCTTAAATTGCCTTGGATTGTTAAATTTCCATTAATCATTACCCCAGATTCATTCGGTGTAGATAACTCAATATCACCAGCTTGCGTGATGCTAACCTTTGCTTCTCCTAACTGTAGTGAGACTTCCTGTTCTGCAATTTTTAAGTGTAGAGTTTTTCCATCTTTAAACTTGGTAGAAAACGAAATACCTTCTTCTGAAACTCTCAGCAATTCTTCGCCACCCTTAGACTCTACTGCAAAGCTTCCTTTCGCTTTCACTGTGTTATTTGTAATCAAGGAAATGCCCTCAGTTTGATGTAAACAGATCATCGCGTGACCCAGTTTCTTCTCTTCAGCAGGACAGTCTTCATCTGTACCTTCACACCAATGACCATTATGCGGAGGTTCTATACAACTCGGCATATCATTCGGACAGATAAAAATTTTTAAGTAAAGTGGATTGGCTGTTTTGTTTTCTTGAATCGGTGTTTTGGGATCGCCTGTATATTGATAGTCACTATTACTGCCTTTAATTCTGACCATAACTTTCTAGCCTTTTTAAATTTTGGATTGTGAATTGATTCTCATCCTACCTTGGTATTTCTTAGCTTTGCTTGAATCGAATTAATCTTTTCCATTGGCACCATTACCGGACAAGGTGCGCCGAGATTTCCGACATGAGTATGTTGGCTTAGAATGATGTCATCATTATCAGCAACGGCATTTGCTGGGACTCGTCCACCAACATCAATAGATGCCGTTGTTGCATCTCCAATTTTAATAGAACCCATACTTTTTACGGTGACATTACTACTCGCTGCATCAAGGGTAATTCCCCCAGCTTCAACCTTAATCTTGCACGTTCCATTCTCAATGGTAATGTTACCCCCTGAGAGGGTAATTGTAGACTGTTCATTTTTGATTGTAATATCTCCTCCTTCCTCTGTAATACTGCATTTATCGGTAGTCGCACTAATTTTTTCATCCTTAACAGTGATGATATTTTTTTGATTCTTACTCGTCACCGTTATTACCCCATCAGCATCAATTTTTAGACTTCCACCAGTTTTTAAATCATGCTGCAAAAGAAATTCCTTTTCTTTATTAACAGGGGGCTGATCTTCATCGTTGTAAAGGCGACCTATAATTACGGGAGCATTGAGATTACCGCCAATAAAACTAACAATCACTAAATCTCCGATATTCGGACTATTAACTAATCCCATATGGGAGGTAGCAATGGGGACTTTTGGTAATTCAAAGTCCTGCCCATCTGGTTGTTTTTTATTCTTGAGTTTTACGGAACACTGATAGTTATCTTTGTCACTATCCGAGGCATGGGGAAACACTGCCGTTACGATTCCTAATTCAGTTGTATAGATCTTGCGAACTTCTTGCTCTGCTACTTTTTGGATTGCGCCGATGATAGAGTCTGTCATGTTGGTTTTGGGGAGTGAGGAGAAAGATTTTTAGTCTTGAATTTGTGCAAAGTAATCACGGCTTTTCTTCCCAATATACAACTGTAAAGAATCCTTTTTTAGTATTAAGAGTGTGAGCAATACCTGTAACTTTAAAAGTGCCGTTTAATTGTTTAATTGGCATATTGTAAACCTTTACAGCTTCCCCTAATTTTACCTTTGGTTCACCTAATACCTTCATCATACCTTGTTGTTTTTGACCATAAGCTGCTAGAGTAACTTTGGCAATTTCAGAGGCATTATTCTGAGTGCGAGCGGTAGGCTCAAACACTCGTACTACGATACCAGATGTTGTCCCAGCAGTCCCTTTTACGTCAGTTTTTGTTATCCACGAGGACGCTTCTGCCCCTTGACTGCTACTGGCAGGACTTTCACCATAAACTTCAACTCCTGTGACTGGAACAGTTTGTTCATTAAGGTCAAAAGTGAGGATATTCATGCCATAGTTGAACTCATGGGTAGTCTCCGGATTGTACTGAGCAAATACTGCTTTATCGCTGGAATTCGCATAGAAATCAAACCCACATTGTCGTGCTAAATTTTGGAGATGTGCGTAGGCTGTTTGATTCTCTCCCAGTGCATAAACGGCAAACTGAATCCCACTTTCTACTTTCTCACAGGAGAGCTTCAATTTTTTCATCACATCTTTGACAATATCACCGGCATTGGATCTTTCATAAACCCGATTGAATCGAACAGCAGTGAGTGATGTAAAGGCACTAAGAGCATGGATTGTAACTCGGTCAATACTCCATTCCACAGAATGAATAATACCCCTAAATATTAGTGCTAATTCGTCCCCATAACCAAGTTCTACGGCAACGGAATCATCCACAGCAATTTCTAACTCCCTTGGCGCTGCGAAGACGAGGCGACACACATTAACGGGTACGTCTAAAGACGCTTTAACCTGTAAATCAACCAGTTGAGTTTGGTTCTCTAAAGCATAGGTATTTTTACCAATTACAATGTTATAGTTGACTTGAAACATCACGGAATTCCTAGGGGGTGAGGTGTTCAGTGAACAATCACATAATGATAGCGATCGCTATCACTGTTGATAAGGACTTAAAACACACAACATCAAGGGATAATCTACGACTATTAAGGTATTCCTACGGGAGTTGATTCATTCAGTATTCATCGTTTCCCTAGTGACTCGGTGGATCAAACAGTGGAGGTGAAACCTATGGTCGGATTATTAGTTTTTGTTGGCTACCTCACTTGCTGTGCAGTTTTTGTCGAGTCTTTATTCGGAAACGAGCTAGAACAACAAGAACAAACTGAGCAGTAAGTTTTCCCTGATAGCCTCTTTCATGAGTAATTCTTCAAAGAGGCAGGGCAGTTAACAGCCCACTCAAAGCCAGCTCTAAACGATTGAGTTCTTGTTCCAACTCTTTGTTAATTTTGTCAAATTTCTGAAGTAAAGCATCAAAAATTCGATCAAAACCGAGTTCATTTACTAAGTCTAGAAGCTTTTGATACGGCTCGTGCAATAAATCCTTGACGAGTTTAACTGGGTGAACAGCCTCAAGCTTCTGCCAAATCTCATCACCCCCTAGCGTTGTCAAGCTTACAATGGGTGCAGTATGGCTCACGGTAAGCAGTGGCAACGCTACCTCTACTGTTTTCATCCTCCACGCCACCCCCTCAACAGCAACCACTTCACCTTCTTGTCCTGTAATTAATGCTTGCAGCGCTATCTCTACAGTAGCTTGTCCCTCTGCAAAAACCTGAGACTGTATTGTTTGAAACTGTCTCTCACCAACAGGTGTCGTAGCAATTAATTGAGTTCCTCGAGGAATAGTAACTTCACCAATCGTTGCCTCTCGGGTGAGAGTGACTGTGCCGTGAGCGCAAGCAATAATATTAGTAGGATTAACACTTTCTAGGGTTTTCAGAATATTTTGATAAATGGGTTCCACAGGTGCGATTAATATCTCTGGATGAAGGGTTGCTAAGGGTTGAATAACTGCCTCTGTGACATCTTGCAGCGCCTCAGTTAAAAAGTCTAGGTTAAATCCCATCAGTTTTTCATGGACATTAATAATACCATAACGTATCGGATTCATTTTATCATTGATTAGCGTTAAAATAGGCAGAAATTTTTGTAATCTTTTTATTGATATTAGTCCTTCTTTAATTGTAGCTAAGGGTTGCCCTAACCCTTGTATTAGCTCTTTGCCTGAACTATCGATTAAACCTTCAATAGCTTGTCGCAAGTATTGTTTGAAGGTGTCAGATTGGTTAGCGAGGAGTTGATCGAGATGGTGGCGATTTTGTTGCAGGGAATCACTCAGTTCTTGCCAGATTTGTTTGAGTTGATTGTCAAGAGCGATCGCAGCTTTTGGAATCTGATTTATGAGATCCGTCGGTGCTGCTAAGATAGCAATTGGATTAAGAGCCTGAACCTGCTTTTGCAAAGCTTCGTAATCAGCAGCTAATGTGGGTGGTGGTGTAAACTCTGCGAGACGCTTTTTTTGTTTTTGCCAAGCTTGTGCTAACGGTGTCATCTGTTGCTGATAAGTCTCTGCATAAGCTTGAGTACTGTTAACGATAGCTTGCCCTTGTTCTAAGAGTGATGGTGAATTCACTTGCTGAACAATTGTAGTAGCTGCTGCACTCAATCCTCCTACTATCGATAGCAAACTAGACAAATCCATATCATCAATTCCTACTTTAATTTTTTTGATAAACTCACTAACTAATTGTTCTACACCTCCGTCTAAAATTGTATATATTGATTCGCTAATTTCTTCCCCTTTGGTCTGGAAATTGCTAACACACGAGCTGATTTGTGACACAGATTTAATAATTTGATTTATGATTTGTTCAGCGCCCAATTGATTGAGTTGATTTGTTGCTTTTTCTAATAACTGATTAATAGGAGCCAACAAAATCTGAGGTTGCAGAGATTGCCCAAACGTCATCAATTGATTGTAGGGTTGAACGAAGGGGGCTAATAAGGTACTCGGATTTAAGGTTTGATTAAGTTGGTCAAGCAATAGTTTAGAAAAATCGGCTAAGGGCTGCAATAGCGTTATAACTTGAGCTGGCTCGATTAACTGTTTAATTTTTTTTACCATAATTTCAAAGGGCTGTTCTAGTTCTTTCCTTATCAATGTACTAGGGTTAAATTCATCAATAATTTGGCTAATTTTATTAAATTTTTCCTGAATGGGATTAATCACGTTAGCGATTATTTCTTCTTGAACAAGAGTATCATATTCAGCTTTAACGGCTTTAGTCACTTCGACAGGATTGATTGCTTCACGCAACGGCTGTAATGATGTTTTTAAAGTTTCCTTTAACATCGGATTCAGCCCTGAGATATCTATCGCTGCTAGTTTGGCTTTGACATTGTTTGCTTCTGTAATCACTTCATCAAAAACGGGCTTTAGAGTTACGTATTCAAGTTGCTGTACAACATCTTTGATACCCTGTTGAGCTTTTTGTAAGGCTTCGCGAACTTCGGAACGATCTAGAAAAGCTGTTAGTTGAAAAAGAATGTTATGCAAAGCTTGAATAATCGGTTTAAAGTCGAGAGTTGCTATTTTTGCTGTGATCTGTTTAATTGAGGTATAAATCTGTTCAAGTGTGGCGTTAACTGGCTCAAGTACACTATTAACGTTTTCAGCTAATTCTTCAAATACCTGTTGAATTTGATTGACTAAACTCGATAAATCAAGCGTTTGAATAAATTCTTTTAATTGTTGAACTAAGTTAAATGCGATCGCACTGACTTTGACAACGGCTTGTTCTGCTGTAGCGATATTTTGGGTGATGCTTTTAGTGTTCTCTTCAATGGTTTGAGAAACTTGCTCTATATTTTCACTGAACAAGTTGTCTACCGCTGTGATAACTTGTTGAATTTTTGGGGTTATTTTCTCAAAATCTAACTCATCCTTTTTTTTTATAATTTCCTGGAATATTCTCGATGAGTTTCCTAGTTTTTGAGGTTCGATTTCAACGAGGAACTTTTCTAAGCCAACTTTGAGTTCTTGAGAAAAAGAGGGTTGATTCTGATTTAAACTATTTAGTTTATCTAAAGTTGCCTGTGCATTCTGAGAGATAGTGCTGATCCGGCTAGTAACCTGATCTATTTGTATTGGCTCTAATTTAGATAGATGTGCTTTGGTTAAAGAATGATCTAAGGGGATAGTTGCGATCGCATCGAGTATTCCTTGATAATCTGCTAATACTTTATCTTCAGCTAGATCAGACAGAAGAGATTGAATTTCATTCAGGGCAGATAGACGAGATTCTACCACGCCAGTGAATTGATTAGACAAGCTGTCAGCCAGAGTGTTCACAGGAAAGAGTTGCTTGAGATAGGCGCTGTTAATCTCTGATTTTTTTAAGCTACTTAACAGGGGGAATAATTCTGAATTCAATTGATTGAATATCGTGTTAAACTCTTCTAGAAATGGAGGGATACTTTCTGTCATCGCAGTTACTGAATTCAGGGATTTTCCAACATCTAAAGAACCCTGGCTTACTTTTTTTAATTCTGATAATAAATCAGATAGCAACTCCTCTGAATTATTGGGTATTTTTTGCACCATGTCATCTAATGCAGTTACTAGAGATGGGATTCCATCTATATTAGGGATAGAGAGGTTATCTATCTTAATTGCTGGAATTGTTGGGAGTTGAGCCAATTCATTAATTTGCTCCAGCACACTAGCAAATTGATCGGTTAATTGTGACGGATTAAGATCTAATATTTGCGACATGACTTACATTTAATAGTCTGCTGGAGATGGCAATAAATACTATTATGCAGTCATCTTGTCCACTTGCGCCAGTTCTAGGCATAAAGATGTTCCCACTACCACTTTTGCCAGCAATTTTAGGATACATCTGATATTGAAGTAGAGGTAACATAGGGAAAAATAGACAGATTTGTTTTAAATTTGGCATAGTAGGCATATAGGGAAATAATTTTAGACTATGCCATCACTCAATCCTCCTCTGACTAAAGACGATTTCATCAACTCTCGCTGGCAGGATGTGATTAATCGCAGCAACAGAAAAGAATGTGTTGCCTATAGTGAAGGCTTTCGGCAAAAGGCGGAGGAAGCCAAAGAAGCAGGTAATGTTAGAGAGCAGGCAGTCTTTGAGATTCTGGCATACGTGACTTATGGTGCAATCAAGCCAGATTCAACAGAGGAATTTTTTGCTGAAATTTTCCAAAACCTTACAGACGAGCATCTAGATTTTCTTACTGAAATTGCTCCTGAAATATCAGATCCTGAACTTCAGGCGCGAGTTGCAGATATTCTCTGGGTTAAACGGCGTAACTATCAGATGGCTCAATTAGCAGTTAGTGCCTACTTACAATCTGCTACAGCACTAGAAGATTCCGATCATTGGACTTGGTGTTTTCAAAAGATTGAACGGACACTTCGATTAGCACGCACAATCAGATATCAAGTAGAAACAGTAGTTGCACATATTGAGGCAATCTTAAATTACCAACAAAAAGTTGAACAATCCGATCCGTGGGTGAAATTTGCTGGTATGTTCAAAGATGATCCACTCTTTGATGAATTTGTAGAAGACATGGCTGCTTATCGCCGTGAACTCGATGCTGAAGCTAGCAATCATGAGCCGACTTCAGAGGAGAATCAGCCAGCGTGAGCCAATATATTCTGGATACCGATCACGTCACCCTTTTTCAATACAATCATCCTGAAATTGTACAACGTGCCAGAGCTATTGGTAACTCCAATATATTTATTACAACTGTGACACTTGAAGAACAATTACGAGGTAGGCTAGCTGGGATCAGCAGAGCAGCTACAAAACCTGAACGGCTAGCAATTGCTTATCAGAACTTGCGAAGAACTCTGGTTTACTTTTGTAGTGTTAATTTAGTAGATTTTGATGATAGTGCATACACTTTTTACCAAAGTTTACGCCAGCAAAAAATCCAGATAGGCACACAAGACTTAAGAATTGCTGCGATCGCTCTAGCTAACCAAGCAGTTGTAGTCACACGCAATCAGCGAGACTTTAGCAAAGTTCCGTATTTATCTCTTGAGGATTGGACAGTTGTGAATTTCCCTAATTCCTCAGTTTGAGAGTGTTTATAATGAAGAAGATAGCGAGAAAATTTGTCATATTTGAGACTATTTATTAGGATTATTTATTAATTTTAACCAAAAATCGATATTAAACTTTCCGTCGCACTTTTCAATTTCTCCGTCGCTTCCTTAATTGGAGTTAACGCCTCCTTCAATGGCTCAACAGGATTAGTAAGATTGGGTAGAGAACCAGTACTAATCGCATCTGGAAGAGTCGCAACATCCATAAAACTTTGCGCTTGCTGAGAAATTGCTGCATCCACTGCGGCTGTATCCGATGCTGATTGGGGTGGAATCACGTACTCACCAATAGTTAAACTATAACTAAATTGGTCAGGATAGTCCGCTAATTGTTCCACCTCAAATCGTTCTAGGATAACTTGACTAAAATAAGCCTGACCCACAATTTCTGCTAAAAAATCTACGGGTTGTCGCTGCTTGTAAACCTTCCGCAGTGCTTCCAAATCGACTTGAGCTTTAGAACCATAAAAAATACCTTCAATTTGCAGTTTTACTGAGTCCCTTCCCAAATTTTGTACAACATTTCCGTCTCGTCCAGGTATGCGGTGATGAACTAAATTTGCTTGTTCTAAAGTAACAATTTTATGTACACGATGCAATTGGATATGAGCAATTTCAATCGCCATTATTAATCTCCATAAAACCGTTTATATTCTCGGTTAATTTCACGGGCGATCGCCTCCAATATTAAATCCATATCCAGCTCTGAATTATCAATTGAATGAATTACGGATGAAGGTTTTTGTTGAACTGGTAACTCAGCCGTTTTTATTTCCTGTTCCCGTTCTTTGAACCTATCAGAATACAAATTTTGTAGTCTATTGGAATTTAAAATAGTGCTACTATCTTGACTATCCGATTGTTTTGATAAAGATTCACTTTGCGTTTGTAATAACTCCTGCTCAGTTTCTAGTTGACGAGTTGCAAGTAAGGAGTTGGGATTAGGAGAAGAGGGTTGCACATTACTGGAAAATTCCATATTATTCTCTATCTCATTCCTCTCAATTCCCATATTCCTTAACAAATTGCTAGAGTTACTATCTTCTGATATCAAAAACATCTCTGTATCCGTTGCGGGTGTCAGGGGGAGAGAGAACAAACCTAGTTCTGATAATCTTTCTGATTTATTAGAAACTTTTAGACTCGGATCTACTAAGGATAAACGATTAACAGGTGTAGTCTTAAGAGGTTGGCAGAGAGAATCCTGAGAGTTTGTTTGAAAATTATCCTTATCCTCTACCCTGTTTATCTTCTTGTTAGTTTGAACTAACTGGTATGGAATAGTTTCTTTAGGCATTAAAGCCATTTCTTTAGAAGACTCTGACTCTAGAAAGCTTGCTAGTTCCTGAGTTTTAGAAATGGGATGTGGGGTGTGGGGTGTGGGGTGTGAGGAAGAGAGATTTTCTAAGTTTGTTTTAAGTAATAATTCAGGGTTGTCTGTCTTGCTTAAGATTTTGCCTTCAAGGGATTGTGATTTGAGGAATTGAGCAAACTCCTGTAATCCCTTAACTGGAGGATTTGATTGTAGATGCGATCGCAAATCTGTTTCTGTTTGATCTGAGAATTCTTGCTGAATATCTCGACGCTCTTGTAAATTATTTGATAGTGACGGATTATTAGGTTGATAATGGTGTTTAGAAGTGGAAATTAATTCATTTGATAGTGCATATACAGGTGAAATTATTTGGGATGGTAATACTCTCACACCCTGTCCTGAAAATGGAGAAGCAGTAATGGGGGATGGATAATGGGAAAAGAGTCTTTTATCTGTTGTGAGTGGCAGTTTATTGGAAGTCTCGAACTCATCCATTAGTTCTGTATTCTCGTTAGGAGAGGATAGTGAGGGATAAGTCGGTTCTTCTGGATAAGTGAACGATTCAGAATCGTTAACACTGGGATAATAGTTACTGCTTTTAGTAAATTGTTTTTGACGAATAGGTTGAGTAGGAAGTTGATTAGTACTTTCATTGCTTAACAAGATTTTAGCAGTTGAATTGTAGGTAGAACGGCCTGATTTTTGTTGTTGGACAACCTTGTCAAATACTAAGTTCCGATCACGGTTAGAGGATTCACGAGAAATCCAATCATAAATGAACGGATTTTTAGTGATAAGACTATTTTCTCTTTTTTCACTCTTTGTGGGAAAATTTTTTATTTCCAATTCACTAGTAGGTTGTACAAAGCTAGTTCTAAGTTCTAAGTTCTGAGTTCTGAGTTCAGAATTTTGAGTTTCGAGTTTTCCTTCCTCAAACGCTGAGGTATTAATTTCAGGGGTAACAAGTCCTGATGGCTCGAATTCAGGATTATAAAAACCCAGTTTGCTGACACCAACTAGCGAAAAATCAAGTAAATTCAAACCTGTGGAGGTAGGTTGCCTTTGTGTAGGTTTTGTTTCAATCTCCCTATTAAAATCTTGATACTTAGTAGGCGCGATCGCAAAACCATTTTCCCCTATTTCCGCCTCTTCTTTAAACCCGCTTGATCCTAATAACCCACTCGTAAAAGTTTCCCTTTCTTGGATGTAGTTATCATTAATTGGTTGAGGCTGACGCGGGGATACAGGAACGTGGGAATGCAAGTAATTTGTTTGAATATCATCAACTGATTTTGACCGCACCTCTCCCTCTTCCCCACTCCCCTTGTCCTTGTTCAAAACATTATAATTAGGGGAAAACATCTGCGGCGATTCACTAATTTCCTCTGGTATTGATTCTGAGGATAACTCAGTATCAGATCCCAAGACGTTACTAAACGAAGCAGGCTTAATATCTGCTTCCCCTACTCCCCACTCCCCACTCCCCACTCCCCACTCCCCACTTCCCACTCCCGGTCTCCCCACTTTCAAAACA
>DNGI01000042.1:0-3696 GCA_003486645.1 Cyanobacteria bacterium UBA11370
AATCGCTAATGGCTAATCGCTAAGGGAGCATCCCAAATGTGTAAATTGCCCCGCACTTCGTGCCGCTAGGCTAACGCCTCGCTTCGCTAACGCTAACAGACTGGAAGTCTGGGGCTATACAAACTTTCGTCCGCCTGCGCGGACTAATACATCTAGCCTGCGGAGGCAGGCTTTGTTTGTGTAGCCGCGATTTCTAATTGCCTGGTATTTTTGCTCCCATGGCTAATGGCTAATGGAAGACTCAGAAGAGAGGAAAAACCTGGAAAAAGAAACGATAACTATGAACAATGAGCAATTAGCAGTTAGCCATTAGCCATTAGCAATACTAACGTTACCTGTTTAAAGGTAATTCAATATTACCTAACGTTTTAACCCGCAAATTCAGGATGCTTTTCTAAGTATTCTTGAAGCGCTTCAGAACCTCCAATTAGTTCGCCACCGATAAAAACTTGGGGAACGGTTGATGCTCCAGCAACGGCTCGTAAGGTACGAGTGGTAATATCGTCACTCAAGACAATTTCTTCAAAATTAATTCCCCGTTCCTTAAGGGATGCTTTAGCACGAGCGCAAAATGGACACCCTACTTTGGTGAATAATGAAACAAATTGTGGCTTCGTTGCACTAGGATTAATGTAGTTGAGCATGGTGTCAGCATCAGACACTTCAAAGGGATCGCCTTCAACTTCGGGTTCGATAAACATTTTTTCAACAACGCCATCTTTCACTAACATTGAATAGCGCCAGGATCGCTTCCCAAATCCTAAGTTTTGTTTGTCTACCAGCATTCCCATCCCTTCGGTGAATTCGCCGTTTCCGTCGGGAATAAGTGTGATATTTTCAACGTTGAGATTTTTCGCCCACTCATTCATGACAAAGGTATCATTGACGGAGACGCAGAGAATATCATTTACTCCATTTTGTTTAAAAGCTCCCGCTAGTTCGTTATAACGGGGGAGGTGGGATGATGAACAGGTTGGGGTAAAGGCACCGGGTAGCGAAAATACGACAACGGTTTTACCCTTAAATAGGTCATCGGTTGTGACATCCATCCATTGATTATCTTTGCGGATCTTAAAGGTGACATTGGGAACTCGTTCGCCTTCACGATTTTTCAGCATCTCTTTGTATTCCTTACTTAAGTTGAACTCATTATGAGTATGTCTTAGTTAATCATAGTCATAACGAGTCCGACTTTGCAAGTCATTCGATTTTGGATGCAAGGATTTTGGATTGTGCTTTCCGCTGCTACGCTAATGGATGCCAGGATTGGGGAAGATTCACTTAATTTCTGTAAAAATGGTGACGTACTGGCAGAGAAAATTATTGAAGTTCTGGTGTTCCGGCTTGTGTTTCGGGGGGGCGAGTGTACCAGTAAGCCCAAGCAATCAACACAGCCTGAAAGGGTAGCCTTGCCCAATAAACTAATTGATTGTGGGGAATTCCGTCAATTTTGATATTGTGCAATGTCATGTAGATGTTGGCAGGAAACACGGCAATAAATAGGGAAACGAGTCCCCAAGCTGCGGCTACACGAACAAATGGGAGCATTAAACCAATGCCGCCGAGAATCTCAAAAAATCCGCTCAGGTAGACGGAGGTGAAGGGCGGAAAGGGAGGTGGAACAATCCGGGCATATTGCTCTGGTTTAATGAAATGAGTGATGCCGACGATGATGATAGAGACAGCAAGAATACCCCGGAGAATTTCTTTGCGGCGATAACTATTGTCAGGTGTTTGAGGCATAGAAATAGAGGATAAATACTATCACAGGATAGAGTGTGCGATCGCTTTTATGCCTCTATCCACAGTTCAAAGTGTATCGAAGTTTCAGTCTTAGATTTTATACCCGTTTGATAAACTAATACACGCGGACGCAAGTTCACCTACCGTTCTTACATAGTTAAAGTCTAAAGCTAGGGCTGCACCGTTGAAGCCGACTGATTAAATAATAACGTCCGCGACTGTTCAATATCAAGCGCCTGATTTTTGAAGGCTTCCGCTTTTTCATAAGCCCGAACCGTTGCTGGACGTACCTTAATTATTTCAAACCAACGTTTGATGTTAGGAAAATCGTCTAGGTTCTGACCTTGATTTTTGTGAGGTACAATCCAGGGATAAGCGGCAATATCAGCAATAGAATAATGACCCCCAATAAACTCTCGATCAGCCAGTTCTTTATTCAGTACAGCATATAAACGTCCCGTCTCATTAACATAGCGATTAATCGCATAGGGAATCTTTTCGGGAGCATATTGATTGAAGTGATGATTCTGTCCAGCCATTGGCCCTAGACCTGCCATCTGCCAGAATAACCATTGTATAACTTCCAAACGTTCCCGTAAATTGCTAGGAATTAATTGCCCAGTTTTTTCAGCTAAGTATAATAGAATAGCACCGGATTCAAAGATTGAAATTGGCTCTCTACCCTCAACAGGTTCGCGGTCAATAATAGCTGGAATGCGATTGTTGGGTGCAATCTTGAGAAAGTCGGGTTTAAATTGATCACCCGCCCCAATATTTACAGGAATAATCGTGTAAGGCAAGCCGACTTCTTCCAGAAACATCGTAATTTTGTGACCGTTTGGTGTTGTCCAATAGTAAAGTTCAATCATAAATCAAATATTCAGAAGTCAGGAGTTAGCAAGTCAGAATCGTTGTTACAGTTTTCGATACCAGGGATAAACACTCCTAATCAAGGTTTTATAACTGAAGTGTAATCCCTATAACTTGAGTCTCATTTCATGAAACCCTTGTATCATAACGTTATCGTTTATACCGGACTGTTGTTAAGCATAATCACCCCTGTACAGGGAAAAACACCCAATCTAATCGTAACTCCTTTAGGTTCTACTGATACCCTTCCAACAGAAGTACTTACAGAAAATTCTCAATCGATTGAGTATCAGAGTGCCTATGCTCAAGGTCGCCGCGAAGCTGAAGATACTATTATGATGGGGAAACCTTCTATTTACACGGTAGGATTGCATAGACCTGATAGTTCAGCGATGGATCAACAAACAGGTTTACCGTTAGTTTCTATTGGAGGTTGTGTCGTTAATGATACTATTATCGGTCGAATGAATGGCTATAATGACCGCATCAGAGAATGGGTAGCACAACAGCAGGGTAACTCTTCATCATCAACTAGTTTTGAACAAGATAATTCTCAAGAACCTGCTCTTTTATCCAGTGGTATAGAAGGACGCTCGATATTAAGAACTATGCCAGGAATTGTACCTGTTGGAGTTGACCGAATTGAACCGATCATTTATCCAAGTCAGGTGACAATTAGTGTATTTGATCAGAGGGGTAATAAAATAAGCCGGATTCAACCCGATACAGAAGGAAACTTCCGTCTTATGCTCAAACCCGGAACTTACAGACTTCAACCTGATTTACCGAAATCTGATCCGCGTGCTTCGTTCTTCATGGATAATGAGGAACAAATTGTCATGGTTCAAGCGGATCAATTCACATTTTTAACATTCAACTATACTACCTTTGCTCCGTAAAATTGGGTGCGATCGCTTCGCCCGCCGTAGGCATCGTACAGCTATCCTAAGTTAGGAAGAAAATAGCGATCGCTCTGACAAATAATTTCATAAATTCTCACAAATCAGTTACTCTTTTATTAGCCGCCCATCAACTTTGTACACAACCCTCGGATAAAAATATCTCTTCCCCACTCCCCACTCC
>DNGI01000042.1:3927-4562 GCA_003486645.1 Cyanobacteria bacterium UBA11370
CCCACTCCCCACTCCCCATTTTAAAGTTAGGTCTACTGATTCCTATTTACTGTTGAATGTAAACTAGCCCCATTCAATAACCCCGTATGATAAACCCAGCGTGTTTTTCCATCCGTTGTCGTCACAATCCAACCCGGAAATTCACCCTTGGTACAACTATCTGGAGAACTCGCTGGAAAACCTCGACAACTATCCGTCCAAACTTTTTGTTCAGCCCAAAAAATCTCTAGGTTGGATGGCGGTGGTTCTGTAGGAGAATAAACATCATTTAATACCGCTTTCCTCAAACTTCGAGGTAAACTTTCTTTGCCATTGAGTTTAAGTCCCCGCCCATTAGCAACATGATAAACCCAATGTTGTTGATTGCCTTCTACAACGACGCGCCACCCCGATAGCGCAATTTTAGTACAAGCCGTTCCTGGTGGTGCTACGTTTAAACAACCATCCCAGGTTCTAGGTTCAGCGCGAATTATCTGAAGTTGGGATCTGGCAATACCAGTACGCTTGGACATATCTTGCAATACTGCTGATTGAGTTCCCGGAGTGAAATTTGATGGCACGTTCTTGGTAATTTGGCTAGCAGCGGGATCAAACAAAATAGTGTAGGATAATCCTGTACGATAAACCCAACGCTG
>DNGI01000042.1:4764-4943 GCA_003486645.1 Cyanobacteria bacterium UBA11370
CCTGTACGATAAACCCAACGCTGTTTTTCACCATCGCTAACAGTGACTTGCCATCCCGGCATTTTAGCAGCGATACAAGAACCTATCCCTGGCAGTCCTAAACAACCATCACTCCAAGTTTTATTTTCTACCCAGTAAAGTGTAAGTTTATCAACAGGTAATCCGGAACGCCAAGATGC
>DNGI01000042.1:5141-11678 GCA_003486645.1 Cyanobacteria bacterium UBA11370
GGTAATCCGGAACGCCAAGATGCGTCTTCAAGGACTTGATTCGTCATGGTTGGCGATATACTAGCCAGTCCATTCAACTTAAAGCCGTGCTGGGCTGTAGCATGATAAAGAAAGCGATGTTGTCTGGCTTCAATTGTGACTTTCCAACCAGGAATACCAATGGCATTACAAGGCACATCGGGTGGCGCAATACTCAAACAACCATCTACTAAGGTTTCCTCGGTGCGAACAATTCGTACTTCCTTGAGAGGCACAAATGACCGCCATGCCATATGCTGTAATAATTTAGCAGTTAGGGTTTGCGGTAAGCTTGTTCCTTGGATTTGGGGTTGAGTTTGGGTAATAGTTTGAGTTAAAAATTGCTGTTGAGTAGGTTGTTGGTGTTGGGCTTGCGTAGGTAAAGGGTCTATCAGTGAAGCTAGGGTTGATAATAATATTAGTGCAATGGGTTTGAGGTGTAACGGCATTACTAATTTCCTGGGATTGAAAGTAGAAAACTTTGTTATACTTCCTGGGGTCATAGATAGGGTTAATTGCTAATTGCTAATTGCTAATTACTAATTACTGATTGCTCATTGTTACAAAGGCTATTAGCCATGAACCATTAGCCATTAGCTATCTATTAGTTTATGCCCGTGCGAAGTAGAGTTTAATCTTTCACCGTTGTAGCTGAAATAGTTGTTCAATTTCAGACTGTTACAAATTTTGTAACCGATTTAAGGATTACTTGTGAACGAAATTACAGATGAGTTCCCCTGGACTGTTAGGTTCAAAGGGTATGATACTTCCATCTTGACGAACCCAAAGGCGATCGCGACAATTATAAACCTCAATGGGTCGTTTCATTCCGTCAATACTAACGGCTGCCCGATACTCCCAATAATTCTTAGCGCTGCGCTTGATACTTAAAATACAGATTAAATGGTCGTGAGAATTTCGGCAGAATGAAGCTTGTGCTGGCGGTGCAATTCCCAACGATAACGTCAATAACAATACTAGGCTAATAAATCTTACCATATCTCAATTTTGGTACTCCCCATCAAAGATTATATAACGAACGATTGATTGGGGTAGCCTTAGTTCCATAACCTGCCCTGTGACAGTTAGAAAAGTCAAATGTGGGCTGGCATAGCCGCGATACTTTCCTGTTTAAAATGGAAGGGCTAACAAAAGTAATCCAAGTGGTGAGTTTAACTATCTTTAATCTTCGTCCACAAAGCTAACCCGCCACCCCTACCCCTCGCTGCAATATAACGGTCTTGTACTAAAAAGTAAGTGAAAAATGCTTGTTCTTTCACACTTGAGTCGTCAAACTGAACTTCTCGCTCTTGACCCCCTCGAATATAGCCAGAATAAACCTTTAAGCCAAAAAATGATACCTTCATTTGGGTAAAGTCAAAGGCTAGCCTATTCGTCTTCGAGTTCCACTTTATCGGACCAGTAAGAACTAGTTGCAATCCTCCGAGTTCCACGGAATTTTGTACAGTTCCTCGGTCAGTATCGGACTCAGATTGTAAGTAAGATAGATGAATTTTGACCCAAGAGGGAAGGAACCGTCCCGATCCTAGAATCACCCCAGCTTTTTGACGCGATTTCTTAGTGCCCGTTACAAATCCTAATCGCCAAGTCCCATGCAACTGACAATAGCTATGACGCACTTTAGTTCGTTTGGCAGTTTTCTCTGCTATTAACAACGCTTCAACCACAACAGAAGGTGCAGGTGGCGTTGTTTGTGAAGTTGTTAAGAACTCAACGGTTGAGTTTAGTATTCCCTCTATTGAGAGATTTGTTTGAATTGGGTTGTTGTTTGTCTGATCGCCATCCATAAGCTAAGACTACCATGATTTCGAGGTAGTAAACTAACTCTTATAGCAAGACTATCATCCGGCGTTGGTTGTTGATTTCATGGCAGAATTTAATACAAGATGTAAGGGCAGCTTATTCATTGAGACTCGCTACAGTGAATTGGGACTAAAGGAATCTGCACAATAAACTCTGTCCCTTGTCCGGGAGTAGAAGTACAGCGAATTTGACCTTGATGTTTTTCAACAACAATTTGGTAACAAATAGATAAGCCTAATCCTGTTCCACTCCCAACGGGTTTAGTCGTAAAGAAAGGGTCAAATATTTTGTGAATAATCTCCTCGTTCATACCAGAACCATTGTCAGAAATTTGGATGATAAGGGAGTTGGTTGTTGGTTGTTGGTTATTGGTTATTGGTTGTTTGTTGTTTGTTGTTTGTTGTTCATCAGCACTCCCCACACAAGTCCGGATAGTAATTACCCGTGGAGGGGGTTGAAGTTCTAAAGCGTCAATCGCATTTGAAAGTAGATTCATAAATACCTGATTCAATTGACTCGCATAACAGGTAACTTTAGGAAGTTGGTCGTAATGTTTAATGACCTTAATTTCTGGACGACTTCCTTCTGCCTTCAATCGGTGTTGTAAAATCAGGAGCGTGTTATCAATACCCTCATGAATATCGACAGATTTTAGTTCGTTTTCATCCAATCGGGAAAAGTTTCGTAAGCTACAAACAATCTCGGTGATACGTTCTGCACCTACCTGCATGGAATTTATGAGTTTCTGCCAATCTTCTAGCAAAAAAAATAAGTCAATTTCAGAGGTTAACGCTTGAATTTTGGGTGTAGCATTAGGGTAAGTTTGTTGATAGAGTTCAAGCAAACTTAGTAGGTCTTGGAAATACTGTCGAGCATACCCAAGATTACTATAGATAAAGCCAACAGGATTGTTAATCTCATGAGCAATTCCTGCAATCATTTGTCCTAAACTCGACATTTTTTCGGCATGAATAAGTTGGACTTGAGTGCGTTTTAGTTCAGCTAAAGTTCGTTCTAATTCTTGGGCTTTTTCTCGAAATCTTGTTCCTGATTTTCGGAGAGCTTCTGATTGTTTTTGAGTTTGATTTAGTAATTCGGCTTGTTGTAAAGCTACCCCTAATTGATTAGCAATCTGGAGTACCACATTGATTTCTGTAGTTTTCCAGGACCGAGAACCAGAATTTTGATAAGCCGCCAATAATCCCCAAAGTTTATTGCCACAGGAAATAGGAACAATGATGTAGGCTCTAGCTTGAAATTGCTCTAAAAGATTGATATAACAACTATTAAAGTCCGCTTGGTAGATGTCAGCAACAGCTACGTGACTTCTGCCTCGACTATAAGCACCCCCTTGGGTTTGTTGTAGATAAGTATCCTCAACTAGAAATGAAGAAGTGCCAAAGATACTATCATATTTAACTTCAGAATCAAAGGAATTGATCACACAATTTTTATTATCCAAAGTTTTTTGTTTGAGAGTGGAATGATTCTTGTGTTCGTGTACTAAAGAAATCCACTCACTCCCTACCGATTCACAGACAAACTCTCCACTCCAATCAGGATTGAAACGATAAATACCAACGCGATCGCAATGAATAACGTGTCGCAATTCAGAGGTAGTAGCGCTGAAAATTGTTTCAATATCCAACGTCTGACGCATACGTTGAATAGCCCTAGCGATCGCACGTTCTCCCTCTAAACTTTCATGCAATGCTTCTTCTACTCGTTTGCGATCCGTAATATCAATTGCTGTACCAATTAATTGTTTAACTCTACCGTCAGAACTTCTCTCAAATACTGTTTCCCGAACACAAAATGTGCGCCATTTTTGTTCAGCATCTATTAGGCGATATTCAAACTCTAAAATCTCACCTTCTGACAGTGTAAAAAGTTGTTGGAGTCGGGGTGGAACTTGGAGGAAATCATCAGGGTGCATAAGAGTTGGTAGAAGTGCTTCTCCCATGTCTTGAATCTGTTTGGGTGTATAACCAAGAAGCGTAACAATAGCACTGTTGACGTAGACATTACGCTGCTCAATTAGATCGTAGATATACAAAAGATTGGGAGATGCTTCAGCAATTCGTTCAATAAAATGCTTGCTCCGTTCTAGTTCTGCTGTGCGTTCAGTAACTTGTTGTTCTAAAATACGATTGTAGTCGGCTAAAATTTTTCGAGCTTGTTTGCTTTCAGTAATATCTCGACCTTCAGGGATCAAAAATTCAACATTATTATTCTGATCAAAAATAGGTTGCAGAGAAAAATCAATCGTGACAACATTTTTATTAGCACCTAACACCTCGACTTCATAACGAATAAATTCACCTTGACTTGCTCGTTTAATGGCTTCTTGTAATTGAGTTTGGGCTTCTGCTGAGATCGTCCACCAATAACATTTCCAAAATGGCTTACCAATAACATCGTTTAGCTGCAATCCTCCAAAGTCTAATGCCGTTTGATTAATTTCTAAAAGAATCCCATCAACATTCAGCATTCCTGTAAACTGAAAAGTATGATTAAAAATTCCTCGAAACTTGCGATCGCTTTTTGATAACGCTTCATTCAATGAACTCAGTTTGGCAAAATAGTCTTGTAGTTGTCCAACCATCTGATTAAATGACTCTGCTAATTGCCCCACTTCATCCGAGCGTTTAATTTCTACCCTTTTATCCCATTTTCCTTTAGCAATTTCTTTCGCTGTGGCGTTTAAATATAGCAATGGTTTGGTAATCCAATGAGCCGTAATAATACCCATTCCTGTCGCTACCACTAGGGCAGTTAGGCATAGTAAAATAGTAACTTGAGTATTCCCATTGATTTGCTCCATAAAGTCTGCTTCGGGTACAACAACCACAATCAGCCAGTCAAGACCAAATTCATCCTTAAACGGGGTTATTTGTACAAATTCTCGTTTCCCTTCTCGTTTAAAATCAAGTTTTTCTGCTCTGTTAATATTTCTAAAATTGCCAAATTTAGCCCTTAAATGTTGTGCTGTAGCCTGAATTAATGGCTCCCGAATTTCAGTCGCTTTGAGTCGTTTCTGTTCTCGCTGATCAGTAGTACTAAAGAAGGGTTGCTCAGTCGTTGAGGAGGCAACAATTAATCCTGAACGCTCGATAATAAAGGCTTCTCCTCTGATCCCAATTTTCAAACTTTGCAGGAATCTATTAATGGCTATAAGTGATAGATCGCTCGATAAAATTCCTTCCAACTTTCCCTCATCATACAAAGGATAACTCGCCGCAATTCCTAACCCTCTAGAAGATGGAATGTAGACATAAATAGGACTCCAGCTTGGTTGACCTGCGGTTATAGCACTTTGATAAAAAGGTCGCTCCTTTGCATCATAATTGGATTGATTGAGTAATACTTTTTTGGCATTGCCTTCCGTATCTACACTCTCCACCTGAAGGCGACCTCTTGCAAATTTTTCCGTAAAAGCAACGGAAAGACCTCTCTCATCATTCCCAATTGAAATCAGTCCCCCCTCTGGGTTACTAAAATAAATTCTACTCAGGGAGTCAAAAACTTGAATTTGTTTTAAAAAATGCCGTTCTAAGCGTTTGGGATTTGTTAAATCTAACTGACCAAGGCGTATAATATCAGCGTTAGTTTGATTAATGAGATGAGGTGTTTTTAGGTAAGTTCTAATTTGATCCGAGATGCGATCGCTAATTTCTTGCCGCAATTGAGAAGCAACATCGTTGACAGCCTGTTGTCCACTTTGAAAGGAGAGATACCCGACTAATCCTACCGTTCCAACAATTTGCAGCACAAAGGGAACAACAACAAAAGTTCTTAGGGTCGCCTGACCAGAAATGTTGGCAATGAGGCGGTTTACAGATTTAATTAACATAAGAGATTTCTAACGATTCGGATCTCGTGTAATTCCTGCACCCCCTCAATTTTGGTCTTATTATAATGAGTTGATTTCGTAAAATCGTTCTCATGACTACACTTAGCACTCAATGGTGTCCTCCACCCACAGATTTGTCCCTATCAGCAGGCGATGTTCATGTTTGGCGTACTGAACTTGACTTACCGATAGAACAGATAGAGAACTTGGCACAAATCCTATCGACTGACGAACAGCAAAGGGCTGATAGATTTTACTTCGAGCGAGATAAGAAACATTTTATTGCAGGTCGCGGTATTTTGCGAACAATTCTAGGTCGCTATTTAGACCTCGCTCCAACTAAAATTGAATTTTCTTATAGTCCTCGCGGGAAACCCGAATTAGCTAACATTGATACTAAAAAAACTCTCAGTTTTAATTTGTCCCATTCCAAGGGGTTAGCCTTGTATGCAGTATCCGAATCGCAGCCCTTGGGGATTGATTTAGAATATACTCGTACTATGCCCGATGCAGAGCAACTGGCAAAACGCTTCTTTTCGACTAATGAATATAAGGTGATTCGGACTCTCCCCAATGACCAAAAACAAGAGGCATTTTTTAATGCTTGGACGCGCAAAGAAGCCTATCTTAAAGCAACAGGGGAAGGGTTGATTGGACTGTCTCAAGTTGAAGTTTCTCTAATTCCTGGAGAACCTCCTATGCTGTTGAGTATTGCAGGAGATCAACAAGCAGCGTCTCATTGGTCTTTATATCACCTTATCCCAACACCAGACTACATTGCGGCTCTAGCGGTAGAAGGACAGGGTGGGAATTTAAATTATTTTGGATTTTAGATTTGGGAT
>DNGI01000042.1:11897-13734 GCA_003486645.1 Cyanobacteria bacterium UBA11370
CTTCTTAAAGAAGTCGGGGATCTCGTCTTGAAATTTCGTTACAATTCGTAAAGTAGGGAGAGCTAACCCAGCCATCCCAAAGCGTGAACTACTTATCGTCATTCCTTCCTAGTGGGGTAAACTTCTATGGCAGTTCGTCAAGACACGATTTGGGAACGTTTCTTAAAGCCAGTTTTTCGATTATTGATTGACGAAGAAAAACTACGGCAGTTTCATGAAAGCCTGGATTGGGAAGCCGAGAGCGATCGCTTCCGACGACCTGACTTAATTTATCCTGACTATTACATTACCCAAAATTTCCACGGGATTAAGGGAGGCTACCTCAATAGCGGTGCAGCAATAGGCTACGATCCCATTACTCAATATCTTTTACCCCCCAACGAAACCTGGGTACGTCAAAGTGTGATTGATGGTATTCAGGGAACGCCGCGACGAATTCTAGATTTAGGTTGCGGTACGGGTTCCACCACGGTGATGCTGAAGCAAGCTTTTCCTCAAGCCGAAGTGATTGGTCTAGATTTATCTCCTTATATGCTAGCCGTCGCTAACTACAAAGCCAAAACCGCCGGATTAGAAATTCAGTGGTGTCATGGTAAGGCTGAGGAGACAGGCTTTGCGGATGAGTCATTTGATTTAGTCACCGCATCCTTATTATTTCATGAGACACCCCCAACTATCGCCAAAGCTATTTTACGAGAATGCTTCCGGCTATTGAAAGCAAGTGGACAAGTTCTCATTCTAGATGGAAATCAGAAAACCCTCCGCCAAACCCCTTGGTTCACTGAGATATTTGAGGAGCCATATATTAAAGATTACGCGGCTGATAGCGTGGATGCTTGGATGGGAGCAGCCGGATTTGAAGCTGTGCAAACTCACGACGTATGGTGGACAAATCAAGTCACGCAAGGACTAAAACCCATCCCTGCCAACAAGAGTACAGTCCCAACCCATCCCGTATCGAGAAGCACTACAATAGACGATTTTAGCTCGGAAGGCTTTCCGGTTCCAGCTTTTTAGCACATCCCTATGACTTTAAAAGCAGTTCTGTTTGATTTCAACGGTGTCATTATTAATGATGAACCCATTCACCAGCAACTTATAGAGGAACTTCTACTTGAGGAAAATCTGCGTCCCTCTCCCCAAGATTATCGAGACTATTGTCTAGGGAAAAGCGATCGCGTTTCTCTGACTGACTTACTTAACAGTCGCGGTCGGTTCGTTGAGGAGAGCTACTTAACTCGTATAATTACCCGTAAGGCTGAAGCTTACCGCCGTCAGCTAGAGGAAATGGAGCAATTGCCCATTTATCCGGGTGTAGAAGATTTAATTTTCAAAATTCGCGTGGCTCAGTTACCGATGGGAGTTGTCAGTGGCGCACTCCGTTCTGAAGTCGAACTGGTTTTAGATCGCGCTAAGTTGTTGCAATATTTTCCAGTCATTATCGCAGGTGACGATATCAAGGTAAGCAAACCCGAACCGGATGGCTATCTTTTAGCGGTAGAGCGCCTCAATCAATACTATCCTGACCTTAATGCTAGAGCGTCAAATTGTCTAGCCATTGAAGATACCCCCGTCGGAATTGAAGCCGCCAAACGAGCAGGAATGCAGGTAGTTGGAGTCGCCAATACCTATCCCTTTCATATGCTCCAACGTCAAGCCAACTGGACGGTAGATTATCTTCATGAGCTAGAACTCGACCGAGTACAACAAGTCTATGCTGGTTTATCCTCAAAAGTGAGCTAGGGAGAGGGGGAGAGGGCAGGGCTGTTTCATTCTCGGTTAAAAAATTGGGAGGCAGGGGGCAGGGGGAGAGAAGCGTTTTTAGTAATAATTAATC
>DNGI01000263.1 GCA_003486645.1 Cyanobacteria bacterium UBA11370
CATCCGCTACATCCGCTACCCAATCCGCTGCCACATCCGCTGCCAGTTTGGGTTTGGATGAGGTGCGGATTCTTGCGCCGCAACCGGGCATGATCGCTGAAAATTCCACTAACCTGATTGTTCAATACAATGCCGAGAGTCAGGTGCAGGTGAGTGTCAATGGGCAACCCCTTGATCCGGAAACTCGTACTCAAATTGAACGGGATGAGAGCCAGAATCTGATTACTCAGGTTTGGTATAATATTCCGCTGAAAAAGGGTGAGAATGCGATCGCTGTTTCAGCAGGGAATGGTACACCTGTTAGTGTTCAGTTAATGATTGAACAGGCGGCGCAGGAAATTGTGATTGTTCCGGTTGGTGATCCGCGTGTCCCGGCTGATGGTCGCTCGACGATTACTTTAGAGGGTACGATTACTAAAGAAAGCGGAGAATTAATTGCAGAGGATACAGTAGTTACTTTAACGGCTGAAGCGGGTCAGTTTGTTGGTGCGGATTATGATCCTGATCAATTGGGGTTTCAAGTTCTAGCCAGAGGTGGACAATTTAGTGCTAGACTGCAATCCGGTTTAGATGCGCTGAAAGTCCGGATTCGGGCGGCGATAGAAACTCTGGGTGCTAAACGACAACGGACACCACGAGTTACCGCAGAGGAGGAGACTTCACCTCTATTTTTAGAGTTGCCAGAAGCTGACCAAGAGGTGGAAGCTTATACTCAAGTTGAATTTGTTACTCACTTGCGCCCTTCTCTGGTATCTGGGGTGGTGAGTTTACGGATTGGGGAAGCGGGGACGGATTTCTGGGGGAGTCGCCGGGAATTTTTAGCCCCGGATAGTATTGATGATGGCACAGAACTGGATCTTAAGGGTGCGGTTTTTGCCACAGGTCGGGTGGGAGAATGGTTATTTACAGGTGCGTATAATAGCGATCGCCCCCTGAATGAAAACTGTGATGGCGTGACTCAGCTATTCCAAGCGCCCCAGTTTTGTGAAAAACAATACTCGGTGTATGGGGATAGTTCCACAACGGATTATCTTACCCCTTCTACCGATAGCGTTTACCTGCGATTGGAACGTTCCTCCCTGGTTCCCGGTGCAGAAGCTGACTTTGCGATGTGGGGAGATTACTATACTCAAGAATTTAGCAGAGCATCTCAGGAATTTACCGCAACGAGTCGGGCGCTGCATGGGTTTAAAGGAAATTATAATTTGGGGAATCTGCAAATTAGTGCCCTCTATAGCCCTGATGTTGATGGGTTTCAGCGCGATACCATTCCCCCAGATGGTACGAGTGGGTATTATTTCCTCTCTCGTCGTCAACTGGTGGCGGGGAGTGAGAATGTTTTCATTGAAACGGAGGAACTCAATCGCCCTGGTACAGTAATTGAACGGAAAGCCTTGGTTCGTGGCCCCGACTACGAAATTGATTATGATCGAGGTACGCTGCTATTCCGCCGTCCGATTCGGAGAACGGAATTTGATCCGTTTGGTACAACCTTAGTTAAGCGCATTGTCGTTACCTATCAGTTTGAAGGGGATGATAACGACGAGACGAATATTTATGCCGGACGGTTGCAATACAACTTCTCCCACGATTTTGAACGAGAAAGTTGGGCAGGGGTGAGTTATTGGCGAGAAGACCAAGGGGCACAGGATTTTGAGTTATATGGTGCGGACTTTTTTGTTCCTCTCGGTGAAAATGGACGGATTGTGGGAGAATATGCTCACTCTAGCAATGATTCTCCGTTCCGGGGGATTGTTACGGGGAATGCGTACCGTTTGGAAGTATCGGGTACGATTATTCCCGCAATTATTGGTCGTGCTTACTATCGTTCAGTAGAAGAAGGGTTTGCAAATAATGCAACGACTAGTTTTACACCCGGACAAACTCGTTATGGAGCAAATTTAGCTGCACAACTGAGTTCAACTACGAGTTTACACGTTGGGTATGACCATGAAGATAATTTTGGGATTGCCTCGGAAGAACTGAGTGAACGAGAACTTTTTGATCCGTTTAACCCCGATAGTATCTTTAATCCTAACGTTGAAGCAAGACCGGGTAGTCGGTTGGATAATAGCTTGACGACGATTCGGGCAGGTGTGCAACAAAAAATCGGGAACTCAGACCTGACCTTAGAATACGTCAACCGCGATCGTGAAGACCACATTGGGGATACCTTTGATAGTGATACGAGTCAATTTGTCTCTCGTTTAAATGTGCCGATTAATGAAGCGCTGACCTTCCGGGCACAAAATGAATTAAATCTCAATAGCAGTGACCCACTTTACCCCAACCGTACTACATTGGGACTGGATTGGGCAATTTATCCAGGAGTAACTCTCCAATTAGCGCACCAATTCTTTGATGGGGGGCTTTTGAATGACAATTCAATTACCTCACTCAATACCATTATGGAACGGCAGTTAGGGGAAAATACATCCCTGACCAGTCGTTACTCGGTAATCCGAGGATATAACGGAATGATTGGGCAAGCGGCGATTGGGTTGAATCACCGTTGGGTAGTTGCGCCTGGGTTGCGAATTAACCTCGGTTATGAACGGATTGCAAATAATCTCTTTGGGGAAACAGCAGCGGGTCCGCGTTTTGCTCAACCGTTTGCTGTGGGTCAAAGTGCGGCATCCTTGGGGTTAGCGGAGGGAGATTCCTACAGTATTGGTATTGAATATACCGCAAATCCAGATTTTCAGGCATCGGCTCGATTTGAACATCGTTCGAGTTCGAGTGGCGATAATACCGTTTTTTCCGCCGCCGCTGCTGGAAAACTTTCGCCTGCGTTAACCGCCTTATTCCGCTACCAGCAAGCAAGTTCTGCAAGCCGATTGTTGGAAGATTTGGGAGATACGGCTAGCCTCAAGTTAGGACTAGCATACCGAAATCCCTTTGACGATCGCTTTAATGCGTTACTCCGCTATGAGTATCGCAAAAATCCCTCAGTGATTCCGGAAACCTTACTTTTTGAAAGTGGTACAGGTTCTAATGACCATGTATTTTCGGGAGAAGGGATTTATGCCCCCAATTGGCGTTGGGAATTTTATGGTAAATTTGCCTTACGCCACAGCACCAGTGATTTAGCTGAAAATTTCAGTAATAGCAGTACGGTTTATTTAGGACAATTACGGGCGACCTATCGAGTGGGATACCGGGTTGATTTAGCAGTTGAAGGACGCTGGATTGGTCAACCTTCGGCAGACTTTAACGAATGGGGTTGGGCATTAGAAGGTGGATATTACCTTACACCCGATTTACGAGTTGGGGTTGGCTATAGTTTCGGCAGTGTGGATGACCGAGATTTTAGTGGTTATCGTTCCGAAGGTGGCCCTTACTTAAGTTTAACCCTCAAAGTTAATGAACTCTTTAATGGTTTTGGGCGGCAGCGAGTCACCCCACCCCAGCAACAAGAATCGCAAATACAGCCAGTTGCTACAACTGAACCTGCAACAACAACGGCTGATGATGAGCAAGGAGTGAATAATAATGGGAATTAAACGTTTAATAGGGAAGAAGTCAGAAGAGAGAAGGCAGAAGGCAAGGGTGCATCCCAACGTTGCACCAATAATTTCGAGGAGGGACAGGGAAGACAGGGGAGACAAGGGAGACAAGGGAGACAGGGGAGACAAGGGAGATAGTAATGAGAAAAAAATATATAGTTGCAAAAAGGGGATACTCCCGAAGGCAGAAGGGAAGAATAGTGACACATTCGGGTCATTTTTAAGGTTAAATTCTTCCTTAACTCTAACTTTTTTAGGAATCTTGGTTTTTCCCGACTTAGCATCTGCCCAAACCGCAAATGTAGATATCGTTGTTAACAGCAATCAAGATACAATCCAACCGGATGAGTTTGTCACGTTGCGTGAAGCCATTGAAATTGTCAATGGCACTTTACCCCTAAATCAACTTAGTCAAGCAGAACAAAAATTAGTCCTTCGTCATTCGTCATCGGTCATTACTCATTTGCAAGCAAAAAACACTAAACAAGACCCAACAACCAACAACCAACCACCAACCACCATCACATTTAATTTACCTGTCCAAGAAACAACAATTAAACTAACGAGTGCCCTACCCGCAATCAGTAATCCAGATGTGATTATTGATGGCACAACTCAACCGGGTTACGATACCTCTAAAGTCCCATCAGGTGCAATCCCCATCGTCACACCTGTAGTCGGCATTACCCCAGCCGAGGGTTATAAAATTTCCAGAGGTTTTACTATCGTTAGCGATCGCGTCACCATTCGCGGCTTAAGAATCTATGGATTTACCGCCGATCATAACGCAACGACCCAAACACCTCCAGCAGATATTTTTATCTCCCATCCCTTACCCCCTCCAGATATCAGTCAGCAAAAAATTCCCAATGCTGAAGCACCATTTTATGAGTCGAATATTCCCCCTAAAGATATCGTAATTGAAGATAACTTGTTAGGTATTGCTCCAGCCGAATGGAGAGTGGGAAGTGAGGAAGAGGACGCGGCGACAAACAACCAACAACCAACAACCAACAACCAATCCGCTTTCGGTGTTTACGTATTTAATAGTAATGGTGTAACGATAGTGCGAAATGCGATCGCTTATCATCAAGGAAGTGGAATTATTACCAGTGTTCGAGCAAATAATCTCGTAATTAATGAAAATTTGATTGAAAGAAATGGATTTGCGGGAATGCCGGATGCGATTCGATTGGAAGGCGAAATTCAAAATTCTGTAATCACAGCTAATCTAATTCAGAATAATGCAGGAAGCGCTATTTTTGCCTTTAAACCAACAGGTGCAGTGACGATTCAAGGAAATGTCATTACCGATAACGGACAACGATTTAAACGATCAGCTATTTATTTAATGGGTAGCGATCATCAAGTGACGAATAACCAGATTATGAACCAACCAGGACCAGGCGTGGTAGTAGCGGCATTTCCCAAAAGTGATCGCGTTTTCATTGAAAACAATCAATTTTCCAATCTTCAAGGTTTAAGTATTGATTTAGTAGCACAATTCAATACAAATGTCCAGGATTATCAACAAGGAGATGGCCCAAACCCGCCAATCACTCACTATCAACAGCGCCGACAAGCTGCCAATTTTGGAATTAATGCGCCTCGCTTTATTAGCCTTTCATCTGGAACTGATACAAATACTATTATTCTCGGAGGAGAAGCCCCCAAAGATTCCCAAGTTCAAGTTTACCGAGTGACCGAAACCACAGGTATTCAAGGGCCATTAAATCAGGTCATTGCCACCGTTGAGGCTGATGAAGAGGGTAAGTTTTCGATCACCCTTGAGGACTTAAAAGCGGGAGATAAAGTCAGTGCGATCGCTACTCATCCGGAGTATGGCACATCTGAACCTGCTGAGAATGTAGTGATTCGTCCCCTTGTTTCTAATGGTTCTACACCTTAGCTAGAGGGAGTATAAGCTGGTCACTAACAATTGCCAACATTTTTATTCCATTTATTCTGATATTTTCACTGCTTAGAACACCAGGTATGAAGCCGTTTTTTCGATATTTTTTCACCCTTATAAAAACTCTAAGTTTTTATAAAAGTATTGCTCAGTTTTCTGTCTTTCGGAACCGTTGGAATAGGTTACTTGCTTTAGCGATTGCGGTGGCTTATTTAGTCGTCTTTTTCGGATATCAACCCCGCACTTTGTCACAATTAGTAGGTGACGCTTTCGATTGTGATGGCACACTTTACATTAGCCAATCTACCCAGCAGTCTCCCAATACTCAGTTAAACTTCCTGAATACTAATACTTTTGGTCTGGGAACAATTGGCGGTACTACCGCAGGAGAAGAGTATAATGGGATGGGTTTTAATGTTCAAGATGGCCTTATTTATGGTATCGATCCAGACAGTAGGGAAGTCCAGCGAGTTAATCGGAATGGAACAATTGAGACATTAGGAAGACCAGCGGGTTTGCCAGCAACTGCACAATTTTTTGCAGGCGATTTTGATGACGCGGGAAATTACATAGTCTATGACGTTACACGAGGCAGACTCTATAAGCTCAATGTTCAAAACACCCCTCCAACAGTGATAGGCTCTGCAATAACGCTCTCAGGAGACTTTACACCAAATCTAGCCCAACCATTTCCAAACAATGACTTTGCTGACCTTGCGTTCAATCCTGTGGATGGGAATCTCTATGGGATTAATACTGGCAATAGAGAACTGGCTCGTATCAATCCAAATACAGGTGATGTTGACTATATAGCTGAGGCACCTGAAGGACAGCCTTTTGGTGCAGTTTTCTTTGATGCATTCGGTAGGTTATTTGCCTACGATAATGGTGGTATTTTATATCGCGTTAATAACGTTAACACTAACCCAGGTTCATTTCTTCCTCCACTTAACGATGATATAGAATCAGTCACTAGAAATGATGGTGCTGGATGCCCTTATTCCCCAGTTATAGAAAAAACTGTTTCACCTGAAACAATTACGGCTGGCGGTACAGTTACTTATACTTATCGTATTGTTAATAGGACCAGGCTTGATATTAATGATGTCACCTTTAGTGATAGGCTACCCCCTGACACCACTGAGCCTTTGGACGGTCGAACTTTCTTAAGTATAGAAAGCAATCCCTTGGGTGGTACAGTTAGTGGGTTAAACACTGGAACTTTGACAATCAGAGATATAACTATTCCAGCCAGAACAGACACTAACATCACTGTAGAAGTCCAGATTCCAACTGTCCTGAATCCTCCAGCCCCTGGCACATTTTTTAATCAAGCTACAGTAGATGGTACCGTGGGCGACAGTGGCATACCTAGTAGGGGTAAGTCAGACTTTCCAACGACTCCTTCATTCCCCGATCCAACTCCGTTACAGATTAATCCTGGTCAAGTCGAACTAGTCGCTGACAAGACCGTCGAACCTGTTGATAACAATGACAACGGAAAAACTGAGCCAGGGGAAGATCTCCTTTATAAGGTGATAATACGGAATACTGGGACGGCTAACTCGACTAATACAATTTTTAGAGAAACCATTCCTGAGAATACCACTTATGTCCCTGGTAGCACGACGTTGAATGAAAACGCTGTTGCTGATGTGGATGGCAATATACCATTTGCTGGTAATGGCAATCTGGTTAACAGTCCAGGCGAACAAAATGGCATGATCGCACCAGGAGAGTCAGCCACTATTGAGTTTAGGGTGAGGATCAACAATCCACTACCGCCAGGAGTTACTCAGATTCTCAATCAAGCAACAGTCAAGAGTGAACAAACTAACGAAATCAAGACAAGAAATCCGGACACGCCTAATGATCCTGATAGTCCAACAATTATCCCAATTACTCCTAGTGCTGACCTAGGAGTCATAAAAACAGCGGAACCTTCGACACCCAATGTAGGCGATCAAGTCACGTTTACTATAGAGCTAACCAATAATGGCCCTAATACGGCTACTGGTGTTGAAATCCTGGAGGAATTACCAAACGGATTTACGTTTGTTTCCGATAATCCTAGTCAGGGAACCTATGACTCTAACAGCAGAATTTGGACTGTAGGAACTTTGGAAACCAGTCAGATTGAAACCTTGGAATTTGTTGCTACATACGATGTAAATGAGCGATTGGTCAATACGGTTAAGGTCAATAAGTTAGATCAATCCGATCCCAATCCAGCGAATGATCAAGACAGTCTCGTTGTTCCCGAAGAATTTGCTGACCTAGCTGTGACGAAAACGTCTGATCCCGCTAAACCAACGGTAGGGCAAACGTTCAGTTACATCATTGAGTTAAAAAACCTGGGACCTGATACAGCAACTAATGTAACGGTGACAGAACAATTGCCTGTTGGAGTAACCTATCAATCTAATCAACCGAGTGTAGGAACCTTCGACAACCAGACGGGTATTTGGTCAGTACCGACCCTTGCTCAGAATGGTACAGCAACGTTGGAGATTGTTGCTACTTTAGATACCCCGAATATTGTGGAGAACTCGGCGGAAGTTAGCGGTTCTGATCAAACGGATAATAACCCTGAGAATGACCGAGATACCTACGAGATTGAAGGGAGTACATCAGGAGGAGGAACAACTCCACGTTTGCGGTTGGTGAAGCGAATCACTTCTATTACTCGAAGCGATCGCCCGATTCCAGGTGTTAACTTCAATCGCTTTTTCGATGACCCCAATGATGATAATGACAACGTATTTCCAGCAAACCAAAGACCTGTAGGAATTACCCAGTTGGAGTCAGGAGAATCCTTAGAAAGTGGTGATGAAGTACAATACACCATTTATTTCCTTTCTGATGGCAACCAACCGGTTACAAATGTGCGCGTGTGCGATGCAATTCCGGAAGGAACCTCATTTATTCCTAATAGTTTTGCGTCCGGTCAAGGGATTTTAGTCAATCAAGGTGGAGAAGATACAACTCAGACAAATCGTGGAGATGGAGATCAAGGACGATTTTTCTCACCTCTCGCACCGTTAAATAATGTCAATCCACCCTGTCCTAACGCGCAGGAACCTCAAGGAGCAATTTTTGTAGAGTTGGGAGATGTTCCTAATACAGAACCGAATAATGTTGGTTTTGTCCGCTTCTGGGTGAAAGTTGACTAACAATTGAATAAAAATATTGTAGAGACGTTGCAATGCAACGTCTCTACATCTGGCAGGATTAATGTCATAAACCACGAGTATATTAGAATGTAGGGGGCACGATAGATTAGGCAAAAAAATAGTGTACCTGTACCCAAAAAAACCTGTATAATTAATATTAATAAATGGCTAATTTGTTTGAGTTTGGGAATGAGTCTGATTGAATCGCTCTAAGTCATCTGGTGTATTGCAATTAAATAAAATTTGGGTATTGGGGAGTGATAATTCCTGGACTTGGTGTTGTGCTAACCACTGCTGAAATGACCGCCCTCCTTGGTTAATAAATTGTGCGAGTAGGGGCAAACATTGGCGGCGGTAAAAACCACAGAGGGGTTCCCAGCCTTTGGGGTGTCGGGGTAGGAGAGCGATCGCATCTGGCGACGTAGTTTCCAATTCATTCCCCCAATTTTGCAAAATGTCTACTTGGAGTTGGGGCAAATCACAGGCTAGTAGGAGTACCCAATCTGTTTTAATTTGAGCCAGACCTTGAGCAAACGCGAGCAACGGACCATGAGGTTGGGTTTCTCGAAGCCAAAGAATTTCTCGAATTATCTGACAACTCTCTGGTATAATGTCCTGGTATCGTTCAGGCCAGGGCGTAATGACGAAAACCTCATGGGTACAACTAAGCGCAATCTCACAAACCCTTTGCAATAAGGGAACACCCTGAACCCTAATCAAGGCTTTGTCCTGACCCATACGAGAACTTTGTCCTCCTGCTAAAATCATTGCTGAGAATGATACAGTTTCCTCCCTAACCACAGCAGAAAGTTCATCAGCAAGCTTTAGCCGTCCTCGACGTACAGCACGTAGCAGTCGGTCAATAATACATCGCTCTTCAGCCGTTAATTCTTCCTCCAACAAAGCCGCCATCAGTCCATAGCGATCTGCTTTGGTCATGAACCCAGAAATGGTAGCTTGAGCAAAGAGTTCCGAGAGCGCTCCCGGAAGAAGAATTGGAGACTGCATAAGGTGCTGTGGCTAATATCTGGAACCAAGATAATATTTCAGAAAACTTACGGTGGGAAAGTGATGAGGCTCTGATATTTAGGTGATGTAGATCACAGAAAATAACAAAATCCCTGCTAGCGATTCAGATCCCCGACTTCTTCAAGAAGTTGGGGATCTAGCTTTCAGGAATTATTGAAGTTTCACCTTGAGACTGCCGTAGGGGAATCTGAAGAATAAACTCTGTACCTTGTCCTAATTCGCTGTGGAAATAGAGTTGACCTCCGTGTTTTTCAACCACAATTTGATAGCTAATTGATAACCCTAAACCCGTCCCAGTTCCTACAGGTTTAGTGGTAAAGAATGGGTCGAATAGTTGCTGTTTTACGTCTGTTGCCATTCCCGGTCCGTTATCAGCAATTCGGACAGTTACACACTCATCTGGGATAACGTCAGTTTTGACTCGAATTGTGCTAGGATTCTCTTGAATTTTGGCTAGTGACCGCTGCTGATTTTGCTCGTCAATGGCATCAATCGCGTTAACCAGTAAATTCATAAATACTTGGTTGAGTTGTCCCGCATAACATTCGACTTTGGGCAGGCTTCCATACTCTTTAATGATACTAATTCCTGGGCGATCGCCTCGTGCCTTGAGACGGTTTTGCAGAATCATTAGCGTACTATCCAGTCCTTCGTGAATATCTACAGCTTTCATTTCTGCTTCGGCAATGCGAGAAAAATGACGCAAGCTTCGCACAATTTCCGAAATTCGTTCTGCGCCCACTTTCATTGAATCCAAAAGCTTGGGCAGATCTTCCATTAAAAACTCTAGATCGATCGCCTGAATTTCGGATTCAATTTCTGGCTTAGGATTCGGATAATGTTCCTGATAAAGTTGTAATAAATTCAATAAATCTTGGGCGTATTCATCCGCGTGAATCAAATTGCCATAGATAAAATTAACCGGATTATTAATTTCGTGAGCAACCCCAGCAACTAACTGTCCCAGACTCGACATTTTTTCAGTTTGTACCAGTTGAGATTGGGTTTTTTGAAGTTTTTCTAGCGCTTGTTCAAGTTGCTGGGCTTGGTTTAGAGCCTTAGTTTCTGCCGTGCGACTTTGCTTATAAAGTTCTGCTTGTTGCAGGGCGATCGCTAATTGATCAGCGACTGCACAAATTAATTCAACTTCAGAATCTTGCCAATGATAGGGTTCATTCATTACCAATCCCAAAGCTCCCCACAGGGAAGAACCACAGTGCAGTGGGACAAGTAACCAAGCACCTGGAAATGCTTGAGCCACACATGAGTTTACCTGGTTTTCCAAGATATTGGTATCATCAATCCGCACAACTTCTAATTGTTTAAGTTTCTCCGCAATGGGATTATTTTCATCCGAAATTTCCCAACCTACACTCACGGGTAAACATAAATCCTTACAGGATTCGGCAACGTTAACCCAAAGCTTTCGTTCGGCTAAATATTGCACGATTTGAGCGCGATTGACTTGCAGGAGTTCCTCAATTTCATGAGTAGCGGTAGAAAAAATAGTTTGTAAATCTAGAGAACAACGGATGGCTTGAATTAGGTGATTAATCGCCTGTTCTCGTAAGAGATGATAGTTAGCTTGTTGATAAAGTTGGCTTTGTTGGATGGCGATCGCCAGTTGGTCAGCCACAGCACAAATGAATTCAATTTCAGACTCTTGCCAGGGATAGGGATGAATGTTCCTCCCTAGGGTTAGACTGCCCAAAATACAGGAACCAAAATGCAAAGGAACGAGTAACCAAGCGCCGGGGAAAGCGTTAGCTAAATTTTGATTGATTTCATCCTCTAACGTATCCGTATCACTAATCTGAACAATTTCTAATCGCTTGAGTCTCTCAGCAATCGGATTATTTTCATCGGATATTTCTTGCCCTAATGATATGGGTAAATCTTCGGACTTGCGATACTCTGATACGTGTAACCAAAGCTTTCGTTCTGGTAAATATTGTACAATTTCAGCGCGGTCTACTTGTAGGAGTGAACCAATTTCGCGGACGGCTGTAGAAAAGATTGTATTTAAATCTAAAGAACGACGAATAGCTTGAGTAACTTGATTAATTGCCCGTTCACGTTTGGCTTTGGATTTGGCTTGTTCGTAGAGTTGGCTGTGCTGAATAGCGATCGCAACCTGAGTAGCTAGGCATTGCAGCAAATCGATTTCTGTTTGATGCCATTGGCGGGGGTGGCTGCACTGATGAGCGATGAGCAGCCCCCACAATTTTGATGTTTGAGGGCTATTTTTTTTGTTTTGAGTTGACTTTAATTCAGGATTTTTTTGATTAGAGTTTTGAGTTGAATTTTCTAAGCTGGAACCTTCTTGAAGAATCGGCACAACTAATTTAGCTTTTACCCCAAACTGTTGTACAAATTTAACCAGGCATGGTAATACATTCGCTTGCTCGATGTTGTTAATAGCGAGCATTCGTCCTTGAGTGTATTGCTCCTGAGATTCTTGAGGAAAGACTTCTGCTGAAAAGGTTCGTCCTAAAATTGTCGGCCAACCCGAAACAACAGCTTCGGTAACAGCACTCCCAGTACCATTGGGCCAAATGCGATAAAGTAACACGCGATCGCAACCCAGAACTTGGCGAACTTCAGCCACTGTACGTTTCAGTATTTCCTCTAGGTTGAGGGATTGACGGATGCGTTGCGCGATCGCACCGACTAACTGTTCCCGGATTAAGGACTGGCGCAATTCAGCTTCGACTTGCTGGCGTTGGGTAATTTCAGTTTGTGCTTGCTGATAAAGTTCAGACTGATGAATTGCGATCGCGGTATGAGTGGAAATGCTTTTGAGTAAATCGATTTCCCACGGTTGCCATTGTCGGGTTTCTTGACATTGTTGTGCAACTAGCAATCCCCATAATTTAGAGGTTTGAGTGGAAGAATCTAACTCGGAAATTTCTTGAACAATGGGAACAACGAGGTTCGCTTTAACTTGAAATTGCGCTAATAAATCAATATGGCAAGGAGTTAAACCTGCATCATAGATATTATCAACAACTTGAACGCGTCCCTGTTGGTAAAGTTGGACATAAAAGTCAGCGAAATAACGATCATTAATAATCGTTCCAGAAATCGGTTTCCACTCAGAACCCACCGACTCAACAACGACGACTCCACTGCCATCTTTATAGAGGCGAAAAACGATCACGCGATCGCTTTTGAGAACGTGTCGAACTTCCGCGACTGTGGTGTTGAGAATTTCTTCTAAGTTTAGGGATTTGTGAATGCGTCCAGCGATCGCGCGAATGAGTTGTTCCCTAATAAATTGCTGTCGCAGTGCTTCTTCTGTCTGCTTGCGTTCGGTGATATCCACACAGGAACCAATGTAACCGAGAAAACTACCATTGGGTGTAAATCGTGGGCTACCATTATCTAAAATCCAGCGATACTCACCATCAGCTCATTTTAAACGGTATTCCATCGTGAAGGATTGACGAGCATTAAAAGCAGTTACATAAGTATCTAAACAATACTGCAAATCTTCTGGATGAACGCCCTCAACCCAGCCGTTACCCATTTCTTGTTCCTGGGTGCGTCCGGTAAAATTCAACCAACTCTGATTAAAAAACGTACACAGTCCATCCGTACCCGATAGCCATAATAGCACCGGGGCGCTATCTGCCATAGTGCGGAACCGCTGTTCACTTTCTTGCAGGATTTCTTCTGTGTGCTTACGTTCGGTAATATTGTGAATGAGGGCAACACCGCCGCTAATTTCTCCTTGTTCGTTTTTGATTGGCGCTATTCGTAGAATATAGATTTGGTTGGCATAAGAAAATTCTGTAGTGATTGACTGACCTGCTAACGTTTGGTAATAATACGGCTCAACTAAGCTATAAAGTTGTGGTTCTAAGGCTTCGTGAAGCGTTTTTCCTTCAAAATGATCTTTTGTTAAACCAAAGGCTTCAATTTCCGAGCCTTCAGCAATAATAAACCGTAAGTTTTTATCAAATAAGTAAGCGGCGCTATTGGGAATATTTTTGGCTAAGGTACGATAATTTTCTTCACTTTGGCGCAGTTTTTCTTCAGCAATCTTGCGTTCGGTGATGTCGTGTTGAAGCTGTTGATTAACCTTAACGAGTTCAGTGGTGCGTTCGGCGACTCGATATTCTAGATGATGACGATAGTTGTTTAATTCATTTTCTGCTTGCTTGCGTTCGGTGATATCTCGACAACTGTAGAGTATCGTACCTCCTTGAATCGACACAGACTTAACATTAATCAGCAAGGTATGTACTTCACCCGCTTTGTCGATAATCTCCCGCTCAATATTGCGAATTTCTCCACGGCTTTGCAAGGCTTGCCAATCAAATAGATGCTCTCCTAGGAGTTTAGAAATGTTATCCAATTGCCGTACTTCTTGCCAAGAATATCCGAAAATGATGTCAACATTCGGGCAAATAAACGTAAATACACCGCTGTTATTGGTAATGAAGACAGCATCGGAAATACTGCTTAGGGTACTCCGGTGTAACTCTTCTGACTGTCGCAATGTATCCTCAAGTTGCTTAGTTGTGGTAATATCTTCACAAACCAGACTAATAATTGGGTTTGAGTCTGTTCCTGGCATTAACCGAGCAACTACTTTTACCCAGATTAGGCTCCCATTTTTGTGAATTAAGCGGGCTTCCCATTGACTCATCTGAGTGGGTTGTCTCCGTAACTGAGTCAACTGAATTTGAACCGTTGCTCGATCCGTGAAATGAAAAAGTTTACTGACTGATTTCTGAATTAGCTCAACAGCTTTATAACCCAGATAATCGACTCCAAACTGACTGAGGTCAAGAATGACACCTTTTGAATTTAGAGTCAAGTAAATGCTGGGAGTACTCTGGTACAACGTTCTCAATAACGCTAATTCAGTTCGGTTTTGTTCTAAAGCTTGAGCGTCTTCACACTCCCACAGTTTACTCTTATATTTAATCGGCTGAGGCCGTCTAAAGCTATTGTTTTTCATGAAAGGACTCACGCCAATTCGATTTATGATTCGAGATGAGAATTTTGGGTGTTTTTCGATAGTAGGATTTCTTCGGATAAAGTCTATTAAAGTTAACGGTTCTTTACCTACCAATACTAGTCTATAGCTAGTCTCCATGAATTGTGAAATCTGGGTGGAAGTCAGAAAAATTCAGAAGTCAGAAGGGGGAAAGGATTTAAGCTAGCTTTCAGTATGAGAGAAAATGCTTATCCTATTTCACAACGGATTTAGACTGGCTAGAACAGTATTCTTGATTCCTGAATGAATCATTCAGCAGTTGCAGGAGTTTGGGAAATGAGAGGAGTTCAAAAGGGAGTTAGCTGCAAATTTAAAACCTTGGTTTTCATGAACTTCTTTCCTTATTTTTCCTGAATTTCTGTTAACAAAGTGGGGTGCGGAAGCACACCAATCCTGAACTCTTGAATCGTTGCCTTTTAAGTTCTCAGCTTTTAAGTTCTCTAGGACGAGTATTTGAATGTACAAGTTCCTCACTGCTTCATCTCAACCGCAATGAGTTTCTAACCCATTCGGTCATTAAGTGGGAATTGAGGCCTAAAGTCTACAAATTGTTAGGTTCCCTACTCAAAAAGTAATACAAAATTCGAGTTGATGTGACTTAATCCGTGAACAATTTAACAAAATTTTATAAAAATTAAATATTTGGTGCTGATTTCAAAATTTCTCGTCATCAGCCAAAAAATCAGCAGCAAAAAAGAGGGAAAAATCAAAAAACAAAATGTTTTCTTTTCCCTTTTCCCTTCATCACAACCGTGCATCCAATTTGTGGGGAATTCCTACAGTTTAACTTGCGATAAATGGCTACGGGGATTAAAGCTGCGGTTGGCACGGATTTTTTCATAATACTCTCGCTCAACTGGAGTAATATCTTTCGGCGTTGCGATCGCAATCCGTACCAACTGATCGCTGCGTCCACCTTTAGGCTTAGGCCAACCCTTTTCTCGTAGCCGTAGGGATTGACCCGAACGAATCCCCGCAGGAATATGTACACTCACCATCCCATCCGGTGTCGGCACATCAATCGAAGCGCCCAACACCGCCTCATCCGGCATTACCTGCACCTCACACAGGAGATTATCCCCATCAAATTGAAAGAAACCATGAGGTTTTAATTCTACATTTAAGTATAAATCCCCTCGTTGCTTATTGTAGGGATTGAGCTGACCTTTGCCTCGCACCCGAATCCGACTTCCTGGTTTAGCCCCCGGTGGAATTCGCACCTCAATCGCTTCATTACCCAGATTAAGGCGTTTTTGAGTACCATGAAACGCTTCTGACCAGCTTAGACTAATGGTAGCTTCGCGGTCAGCATTCGTTGTTGCTGCGCCATTGTCAAACCCCGAAGTCTCACTAAAGCCACCAAAACCACTACCAAAGTCATTAACATTAAACCCCGTCTTACCCCCCGTACTGGTACGGTACGTATAAGTCTTGCGAGAACCTCCAGGCGAACCCGCCGCCGCTGTGCCAAAGCGTCCTAGCAGTTCGTTAATAAACTCGTCAAAACTACCATATTGATTAAAATCAAAGCCGTTGAAATCAACATTAGCACCCGCCGCACCACCTGCTGGCCATCCTTGTCCCGCTTGCTTCCAATACTGGCCAAATTGATCATACTTCTGGCGTTTTTCCGGGTCAGAAAGCACCTCATAGGCTTCATTAACTTCTTTAAAGCTAGCCTCAGCTTGTTTATTCCCAGGATTCATATCCGGGTGATATTTCCGCGCCAGACGACGAAAACTCTTTTTAATTTCATCCGCACTCGCGGTTTTACTGACTCCCAGAATAGCGTAATAGTCTTTGAAGTCGGTCGCAGCCATGAAGGGTTTCTCCTGTACTCTAAAAATTTATTCTAATTATTTAAAGCCGTCCTAGAAAGACGGGGTTTTCAACCCAAATTTTCCCGAATTGAGCGAAGGTCGGTATATCTCAACGCTAGAGTAACAAACCCATCCAGCTAGTCAAGTTCGGTTCTTTCGGTGAGAGGCGATCGCAATTTCCACACCTGAGTGGGGAGTGGGGAGATGGGGAGATGGGG
>DNGI01000434.1 GCA_003486645.1 Cyanobacteria bacterium UBA11370
TGCAACTCTCGCTATTTAGATCAAAACCAACAACCAACAACCAACAACCAACAACCAACAACCAACAACCAACATAAGATCTACTTAAACTTTCAATTCAAATTCATAATTCATAATTCTAAGCAGGTTGACATTTTCCAGCGCGAATCAAACCGACACGACGGGCGATCGCATCCTGTGGAGAATTAAAGGGTCCCCAGCGTTCTACAAATGCTGACTCTTCTTTCCCTTCAACGTCAGTGCTAGGAAGAATTTCGCATTGTCCATTGGATTGCTTGATAATATACCAGGTTGGGGTATTGTCTGGATTCATGGGTTAATAAAGTGATAGCGACTTCCGAACAGTTTAGTATAAAACTTACTCCAAACTCGATCTCTGAGAAAGGCGATATGTCAGAGCGATCGCTAATCGAGAATCTGCTGTTCTGGCATTTTATAGGTGGGTGTTGATCCGGATTGTTTACTAAGGATTCGGTATAAAGGATGGAAGCGATCGCGTCTTCTGAAGTATTAACAGTTTTGACCTAAAGTAAAAGACTGATTGAAGTCAAAAATGAGTGCGGGTGATGATACCATTGACCTAAATCATTGCTATCCGTGAGGAGACAATATGCAAAACAATAAACTCCGTAACATTCTAATTGGTGCTGGTGTGGCTGCTGTTGGCGCAATCGGAACTAAAATGGCGGTTGATTATTTCCGCAATCGTGGGGAAGAAGAAGTTGTCGATGAAAGTCAAGGAGATGCTGAACCGACATCGGATGCTGAAGTTGCTTACGCTAATGTAGAATCAAGTTCGGTTCAAAGTTTCTTAGATGCCAGCTTTGGTGATCCGGGTCGTTATGTTCCCAATCGTCCCCCTAAAGTTTTCGACTATCAGGGACAACAATACATGGTAATTTGGGCGTATGACAATCAAAAATCCAAAAATCAAATGTTGGCGTTCCAATACACCGATGGAGGTCGTAAAATGGTCGCTAGTGTCGGATATACGGCTGATAAAACGGATTACAATATCAACTTAGAAAGTACGCCGTTTGCGGTTGAAGTGAATGGGGAAAAAATTACATCGGGTCACACTGAAACGGGAGGAACAAATGACGTTGATTTTGTTCTCGCTAGTGCTTAGTTAATTTTTTTGCCTGAAAATTATGTAGTTAGATTAGGGCGGGTCTGTCACCCGCTTTATCGTCTTATATTTATTCGCTACTCGTATAAAATTTATTCTGAATTCTGGCTTCTGACTCGGTGAATTCTAAATTTTGCCAGATCTAGGTTCTCTCCCCTACCCCCTCACCCCTAGATTGCCAACTACACTTTCATCATAGGGATCAAAACCTGTGTCAATTCATAATGTTTAATTATGTTAACGGATTTAACTAAATAATAAATTCTATTATATTAGAAGACGGATTATTTGGTTTGTCTAAACATATTTAAAGAATAATCATGATTAAACTATCCAACGAGGGAGTCAAACCGCGAATTGAAGAGCGTACTATCCAGTTGGAGAATGTGAAGAGAGGGCGACAGGGAGAAATCATGGAATGTCCGCTTTCGGAGGGAGTATTGTCAGAAGGTGAAGCCCTATTTCGGGACATCTTCGATCAAGCGGCTGTAGGGATTGCCCAAGTTAATCTCAATGGTAGGTTCCTCCGAGTCAACCAATGGTTTTGTGACTTTTTAGGGTATAGCTGTCAACAATTGCTTCAGTTGCGGTTTCAGGATGTCACTCACCCAACTGATATTGACTCTGAGCTTGAGTCTGTGCAAGCGTTGGTGGATAATTCGATTCAGGGATTTTCCCAACAAAAGCGCTACATTCGTCAAGATGGTTCTCTCGTTTGGGGAAATGTTACGGTATCGTTGGTGCGGGATATTGCAGACAACCCCCAATATTTGATTGCGATCGCCACCGATATCACCCCTCAAAAACAGCTAGAACAAGCTCTCCACGAAACTGAAGAGCGCTTTCAGTCTATCTTTGATAATGTATCGGTCGGCATTGCGATTGTTGATAATAATGGCTGTGTAATTGCTGCCAATGAAGCAGATTGCCGCTTTTTGGGTTATTCTTTAGACGAACTGCTGGGAAAACATTTTACCGAATTCACCCATCCAGAGGATTTAGAAATTGACCTTGATCTCTATAATGCCTTACTCAACGGTCAGCACAACAGCTATGTGATCGATAAACGATACCAGCGTAAAGACGGCGAAATTGTTTGGGGACGGTTATCGGTATCGATCATTCGGGATAAAAAAAGTAAGCCTCACTATACTACAGTCGTTTGCGAAGATATCACCGAACGCAAGCAGGCCGAACTTGCATTGCAAGAAAGTCAAGAGCGGCTGAATAATATTCTTAGTTCTTTAGAAGATGCGGTTTGGTCTATCTCCGCCGAAACCCGTGAACTTCTCTACCTTAACCCAGCAGCGGAGAAGGTGTATGGTAGACCTGTTTCAGATTTCTTTGACCAACCTCACCTATGGCAATTAGTCATTCATCCGGATGATCGCCAACGGGTTGACGAGGTTTCTCAAGCGCTCTTAGAACAGGGTAGCAAAGATTTAGAATACCAGATTGTGCAACCGGATGGGAAGGTACGGTGGATTCGCGATCGCGCTCGTACTATTGTTGATCCGAGGGGTAGCCCAATTCGGATTGATGGGATTATTACCGATATTACCGAACGCAAACAAGCCGAAGAGAGACTGTGCCAAGAACGTGACTTGCTGAACGGGATGATGCAAGCTACCGTAACGGCGATCGCAGTCGTTGATACTCAGGGTACGATTATCTTTGCCAATGAGCGCACCGAGCAAGTGCTGGGTATGAGTCAATCGGAACTGCTCCAATGCCAGTATAATTCACAAACCTGGCAAATTACAGATTTACAGGGTGGGCCATTCCCAGAAGAACAACTTCCCTTTAAGCAGGTAATCGCCACAGGGAAAGCCGTCTTTGATGTGCAACACGCGATTGAGTTACCCGATGGTACGCACAAATACCTTTCCATTAATGGCGCACCGTTAAAAGATGCGTCTGGAGCGATCGCCAGTATTGTTTTCTCGATTACCGATATTACCAATCGCAAGCAGATCGAGCAACAATTACTTCACGATGCCTTGCATGATGCTTTGACGGGATTGCCCAATCGTACCTTATTTATGGAACGTGTTGCTCATGCGATTAAACTGTCCAAGCGACACAAGAGTTATTTATTTGCCGTCCTTTTCTTGGATTTGGATCGGTTCAAAGTTGTTAATGATAGTTTAGGGCATGGGGTGGGTGATCAATTGCTAATTGCGATCGCTCACAAGTTGGAAGGATGTTTGCGTACTACGGATACCGTCGCGCGTTTGGGAGGAGATGAGTTTACTATTCTCCTTGAAGATATCAAAGATGTCAAGGATGCCACAAAGGTTGCCGAACGAATACAACAAGCGCTGAAATCACCCTTTAATTTGGAAGGGCAAGAAGTGTTTACCACGGCTAGTATTGGTATTGCCCTATCTTCAACGGGATATGAACATACCGAAGAATTATTGCGCGATGCTGATATTGCCATGTATCGTGCTAAAGAATTAGGGAAGGCACGCCATGAAGTTTTTGATAAGGTCATGCACGCTCGTGCGCTAAAGTTATTACAGTTGGAAAATGACTTGCGAAGAGCGTTAGAACGAAAAGAGTTTGAAGTCTATTATCAACCGATTACCTCCTTATTTACAGGTAGTTTAACCGGGTTTGAAGCCTTAGTTCGTTGGCAACATCCGGAGCGAGGTTTAGTCCCTCCGATTGAGTTTATTTCCGTTGCTGAAGAAACGGGCTTGATTGTACCTTTGGGGGAATGGGTGTTACGTGAAGCCTGTCACCAATTACGGATTTGGCATACGAAGTTTCCCACGCCAGAACCGTTAAAGATGAGTGTGAATTTGTCAGGTAAACAGCTTAAAGAATCCGATCTAATTGACCAAATTGATGCAATTCTGGAGGAAACTGGACTCGATGGTAGTTTTTTGAAGCTAGAAATTACTGAAAGTGTGTTGATGGAGAATGCTGATACGGCTACTAAAATGCTTTTACAATTGAGAGCGCGGAATATCCAGTTATCTGTGGATGATTTCGGCACGGGATATTCTTCGTTAAGTTATTTGCATCGTTTCCCGGTGAATACGTTAAAAATTGATCGTTCATTTGTTAGCCAGATGAGTCCTAATGATCGCAATTCAGAAATTGTCCGCACCATTGTTACTCTTGCTCATTCATTAAGAATGGATGTGATTGCTGAAGGGGTAGAAACATTGGAACAACTGAAAGAATTGAAGATACTTAAATGTGAACAAGGACAGGGATATTTTTTCTCAAAGCCTTTAACTAAGGAAGCGGCGGGACTGTTATTGGCAGAATTACCACAATGGTAAATAGGGTGTGGGGTGTGAGAGTTATGCAAGTGCTATTCTCGTAGATCTGAAACGCTCTCAGGAAAATATAGAGATGACTATTAATTCTAAATACATCCAGATTCAAGGCGTAAGGATTCACTATTTGGAAGCCGGAGAACCTACAGCAATACCTGTACTTTTTCTCCATGGGGCAAGTTTTAGTGCCCAGACTTGGCAAGATATTGGTAGCCTCAAACTATTGGCGGAGAAAGGATATCGTGCTGTAGCAGTAGATTTGCCTGGGTATGGAAGTTCTCAAAGCATATCGGGTTCTCGTCCTGAGTATTTGCGGGAATTGATTGAGGAATTAAAGTTAAATAAACCAATTTTAGTTTCTCCCTCAATGAGTGGGAATTACAGCTTACCCTTTATTGTTAAGTATTCGGCAATGTTAAGGGGTTTTGTGCCGATCGCGCCTGTCGGAATTTCTACTTTTTCCACGCAATTGCAAGGAATTTCACTCCCTACTTTAGCAATTTGGGGCAGTAATGACCGAATTGTTCCAGTAGCAGAAGCTGATATTTTTCTGCAAATGATGCCTAATGCTCAAAAAGTTATTTTACTCAATGCAGGTCATGCTTGCTATATGCGGGCAACGGATGAGTTTCATGACGTATTAACTAAATTTGTTGTTGGTTGTTAGTTG
>DNGI01000101.1:0-582 GCA_003486645.1 Cyanobacteria bacterium UBA11370
CCTCCCCCCCTCTCCCATCTCCCCTACCTATTGGTAAACTTAAGGCGATAGGTAAGCAATTAGGAAGAAATGCCCTTGCTAGACGAACAAGCGAAAAAGACGATGCTACGTAAGATTCCGCACGGTTTATATATCTGCGGAGTCAAAGAGGGCGAAGAACTCAATGGCTTTACAGTAAGCTGGTTGATGCAGTCTTCTTTTGAGCCACCCTTGGTGGTTAATTGTATTAAGAAAGGAACTGGCTCCCACGAAATGCTAAAAAAAAGTGGAGTGTTTTCCATTAGCTTTCTAGAGAGCGGACAAAAAGACATGGCGGCGCAATTTTTCAAGCCACAAAGTCGCGTTGGCAATAAATTTGCAGATGTTGAATTTTACCAGGGGGAAGCAACAGGCTGTCCGATTATTACTGACTCTCTCGGCTATATTGAATGTAAGGTAATTGGAGCCGTGGAAGAAGGCGATCATACTGTCTATGTTGGTCAAGTGATCGCGGCTGGAGTTCACCGTGAAGGTGAGCCACTTTTGCTAGAAAGCACAGGCTGGCAATACGGTGGATAGATTTGTTGTTGGTTGTTAGTTATT
>DNGI01000101.1:800-5570 GCA_003486645.1 Cyanobacteria bacterium UBA11370
GGTTGTTAGTTATTTGTTATTGGTTGTTAGTTATTTGTTATTGGGTTGTTAGTTATTTGTTGTTTGTCGTTTGTTAAGAAGAAACACCCAACACCCAGCAACTATAGCAACGGACATATCGGTTAGGACGTTATGTTTGGCGTTAAAGGGAACAGGCAACAGGCAACAGGCAACAGAAAAATGTCCTAACAATTGTGGCGACTGCTATAGTAACCAAAGGGAGTGGAGGACTAACAACCAACAACCAACAACCAACAACCAACAACTAACAACCAACAACCAACAACCAATGCCTCTAATTAAAGTTCAATCTTCTGTTGATTCTCCAGATCCAACGCTAGTGGAAGGACTGTTGAAGACGCTTTCAGCAAAACTAGCGAAACATTTAGGTAAGCCTGAATCTTATGTAATGACAGCGTTTGAGCCAAATATCGCCATGACGTTTGCCGGAACAATGGAACCTGTTTGCTACATGGAGGTGAAAAGTATTGGCACGATGAGTCCCGCACAAACGAAAACCATGAGTCAAGATTTTTGTCAAGTAGTCAACGAAAAACTAGGCGTACCCATTAACCGAATTTATATCGAATTTGCTGATGCTAAAGGTACTATGTGGGGCTGGAATGGCTCAACGTTTGGGTAATTCGGAGTCGGGATTAGCTACTAACAAAATGTCCATTTAATTGCTATTCCTTAAAATCTAAATCCGTCACACCTTCCCATCCTTCTGGCACACCATATTGTCGATAGTGCTGACAGCGTTTCACGTACAGCAGCGCTGCCCGATCGCCAGGATTAATTGCTAGTATTTCTTGAAACATGGGGAGCGCTCCCGAAAAATCTTGACGATTGTAAGCGATCACGGCTGGTTCAAACATTGTCTTTGTTTGCGTCTTTAGCTGGTTGCTTAATCCCCAGTTTTCATCATACACTTCATAAACAGCAATCGGCTTACTTTTTCCTTTCACCCGGACGCGATCCAGAAATCGAAAGTTGTAATTTTGGATATCTTCCACCCGAATTAAGGTGTGTACACTAATTAAAATACCCGCTCCGTATAGCTTAGTTAACCCTTCCAAACGAGAAGCTAAGTTCACAGCATCTGCGATCGCCGTCGTTTCCATGCGTTCTGATTCGCCAATTGTGCCTAACATTAAATTGCCCGTATGTAAGCCAATTCCGATACAAATAGGGGCGTAACCTTGCTGTTGTCGAGATTGATTGTACAGCGTAACTTCTTTCTGCATCGCCAATGCAGCTTGCAGAGCATCCTTTGCTGAGTCGGGAAACAAAGCCATGATTGCATCGCCAATATATTTATCAATAACACCGTTGTTCTGACGAATCACGGGACCAACCCGACTGAGATAGGCGTTAATAAAATTAAAATTTTCTTTAGGAGTCATCGCTTCTGACAACCCTGTAAAATCGCGGATATCAGAAAACATTACGGTCATTTCTTTTAGAACTTGATCCCCTAACTGAACATCAATAATACTGGATCTGCTTAAAAATTTTAGAAAATGATGGGGTACAAATCGCCCGTAAGCTAAAGTCAGTTTAGCTAAATTAATATGAGTTTTGATCCGAGCCAGCATTTCACCTTTTTGAATCGGTTTAGATAGATAATCATTTGCTCCTGATTCAAAACCCTCCACGATATCTTGAACTTGGTTTTTTGCCGTCAACATCACAATCGGCAATTCGTGCGCCGCAAAGCGATCGCGGATTTTTTGACATACCTCATAGCCCGTCATATGGGGCATCATTACGTCCAGTAAAATCAGATCGGGGAGTGGTTTTTTTTCCAAAGCTCTTAAAGCATCTTGCCCGTTACTGGCTTCGATAATCTCGTAATTATAGAGCGATAGATTGTTAATTAATACTTGTCGATTCACAGGTTCGTCATCAACAATCAAAACTTTAAAGGGTTTGCCGTTAGCAACGAGTGAGGTTGATTTTGGAATCGTCATTAGGTTCGCTAATTCGGAAGTAATACTATCTGGAATAACGCTAGTTTTATGGGTTGATTTAAGTTGATCTTGAGAGATAGACAAAGTAAACGTAAATTGTGAACCTTCTCCCTGTTTCGACTTAACGCTAATTTTTCCTCCGTGCAATTCGACCAGCTTTTTGGTAACAGCAAGTCCTAAGCCAGTACCACCATACTCTCTAACAGATGAACCCTCTACTTGTTCAAAGGATTCAAAGATGCGATCAAATTTCTCTTCAGGAATGCCGATTCCCGTATCGGTAACTGTTATCGCTATTTGTTGAGTGTTGAGGGTTGATAGTTCCTGATCGGATACTATGACTTTTGCTGAAACGTCTACGGTTCCTGAAAGAGTGAATTTAATCGCGTTACCTACTAAGTTGTGGAGAATTTGTTGGAGGCGATTTTCATCGGCTTCTGCACTAGGTAAGTCTTCAGGAATGCTGTTGAGTAGTTGTAAGTTTTTCTGATTAGCTAAAGGTTGGCTGAGGGTGAGAACCACCTGTGTTACCGCTCGCAAATCTATCGGCTTTAGTTGTAGTTCCACATTCTTATGTCTGAGTTTGGAAAAATCGAGAATATCGTTGACCAAATTAGACAGACGGCAACCGCTAGAAACAATTAATTTGAGGTTCGCTTGGGTAGGGGAGGGAAGTTCTCCGGTTGCGCCATCGAGCAACGATTCAGCAATGCCAATAATGCCGTTAAGGGGAGTACGGAGTTCGTGGGAGGTGTTGGCAAGAAATTCATCTTTGAGTTTGTCAAAACGCTTTAGTTCTTGATTTTGCTGTTCTAGGGTATCAAAAGATTGCTGGAGTTGCTGTGCCATACTATTAAATGAGTGGGCAAGTTTTTTTAATTCTTTGATGCCTTTAACTTGGATCTTCTGTTGGAGTTGTCCCCTAGTAATCGATTGAGAGGCTTGGTTTAATTGGTGAATGGGACGAGCGATTAAACTAGCCGTGAGGATAGCCATAGCTGTGGCGATTGCTAAGGCAATTAAACAAAGCACAATAGTTAGGCGGGTGTTATGGTTGATCTGTTCCATGAAATCGGATTCAGGAATAACTGTGACAATCAACCAGTCCAAACCAAACTCATCTCGCCATGGTATTACCTTAATAAACTGGCGTTGATTTTGCCAAAAAAAATTACTATTTTTTATCCTCAACTCCAGGTGTTGACTGTTGTTAATTTCCCTAAAGTTACGAAACCTTTTCTGTAAATACTGGGCTGTTGCTAAAATCAAGGGATCTTTACTTGCTAACACTTGGAGTCGATTGGATTTCCCATTGGTCATTGTGAAAGGCGGTTCGGTGCTGGAACTCGCAACAATTAATCCATTGCGCTCGATGATGAAAATTCTTCCGGATGGGCTAATCTTTAATTCACGTAAGAAATCACTGATTTCAGAGAGGCGGCGATCAAACGCCATCACACCGATAATTTGGTTGTGGCGATCGCGCACCGGATAGTTAAACGATACTGATAAGATATCAGGACGTTTTTCCCATTGAAAAATCTGGCTCCAGAGCGGTTGTTCTGCCTTCAGCGTTTCGGCATACCAAGCCTCGTTTTGATAGTCGTATTTGCCCTTATTCTCACCCGGAAAAAGGCGATTTCCCTGATGATCTGTCGTGTAGACCGTGATATCAGAGTTGCCATATTGTTTGAGAGAAATCTCAATGATAACGAGCTTCCTGTCCGTCGGTCTGTATCCAGCCCCAATCAAGTCGCCTGTTGTCGATCCAAAGTTAAGAAAACCTACATTAAACTCCTGCATTTGTTTGCAGTAGAATTGCCCTTGCACCTTCAGATCTTTGGGATCGAGCAATCCTAATTCTAGGGCATTAGTATTAACTTTTACAACCTGTTTAGCCTTGTCGAGGTAGCTACTTAAATGTTGCTCAACACGAGAACTCGCTTCGTTTTGTAACCGTAGTACTAACTCATTGACGGCTTTTTGCCCATGGTGGAAGGAGAGGTAGCCAACCAAACCAACGGTAGCAAAGATTTGCACAACAAAAGGAACAATTAAAACTGTTTGTAAAGAAGTCTGCTTTGAAAATCGGGCAATTAAGCGGTACAATGACCGGGTTAACATGGGCGATCGCTGCGATTTGGTTGAGTTATATCAGTTGGATTAATTCCTCCGACCTCTTAACGAGACGCACATACATGAACATATTTTATTGATTAAACTTCTTATTTTTATAGGCGAACAGGGAACAGAGATTAGTCAAACCTTTCCTTTTGCAAGAGACACCCATGAGATATGACTCACAAACAAGGATGAAAATCTCTCTTCCCTAAGCTGCCCTTACATTTATAGCAATCAGCAGTCAGCCATCAGCAATTAGCTAATAGGCTAGACCGGGAAAAACTCTTCTCTTGACAATACGTTTGAGAAGTAACACAACTTCTTTGATTTCAAGAGTCGTCTTGGCGACTGCTATAAATTTCATCTTATTCACATAGGAAACAATCCGTCAAATCCTCGCCGCGTTTCCCCCTCTCCCCATCCCCGCGTCTGTCTCAACCACCAGTTTAAAAGCACAGGCAGCTTATATCCCTATTTTGTCACTCTCTCTAGAGTAAAATCCACTCAAAGCGTCTTTGCCGCCTAGATTTGGCGGTTGTTAACAACGATTATAATTAAGATATTATCTAGTTTTAAGAAATAATTTTTATTCTTGAAGGGGTTGGGGGAGGGGTCAAAAGGCAAGCTTGCAACGGGTGCAAGATCTCAGTTTTAACTCAGATCTTGCACCATTCTC
>DNGI01000100.1:0-968 GCA_003486645.1 Cyanobacteria bacterium UBA11370
CCCCTGCCCCCCTGCCCCCCACTCCTCAAATATTGTAAAGAAATGTAACTAGAGTTAAGATAAAGTTGAGAAAAATAATAGGCATTAAATTCATGTCTCAATCTCAGCCATACGAAGCAGGATTGCTGAAGGCGATACTGGAACCGCTGTTAGAAGACTTTCAATACTGGTTTGCGCGATCGCGGTCTTTATTAGAAACGGAAGAGATTAGCTTTTTGAGTGAGGCGCAGCAATCTGATTTGCTCTCGCGGGTTAAACTGGCTCAACAGGAAGTGAGTACGGCTCAAATGCTCTTACAAGCGACTGGTGGTCAAGTGGGGATTGAAACCGCTACCCTGGTTCCATGGCATCGGTTGGTGAACGAGTGCTGGCAAGTTGGAATGCAGTGGCGATCGCTGACTTCCAGCCCATCAGAGGCAGAAATCTCACGAAATACCAACTTTGAGTCCAGTGATTAAGCCAATAAGAGGCTACTTTTGATAAGCTGAACTGATTACCGATAATAAGTAATTTCTTCCTTAAAATTGAGACAAGAAATTTACCGATAAGCCATTTAGTCTGGAGGATAAAGCCATGTTACATGTACTTTATGTTGTTGCCTTCACGGTTATTGCGTTTCTGGCGATCGCAAATTTGATTCGCAGCTTGATCACCTTGAGTATGGATTATCAGCGCCCTTACTCGCCAGCCAGAAAGTCGCCATTTACAGCTTCTCGCCCTCTGGTAGCCCACCCAGAACTCTTGGATGAGAACGGCAATCCCACAAATGAGCCACTCTTGGTGATGCGATCAATGACGGTTGAAGATGCTCGTGAAAAGTTAGATGCTCTATATAAATCTTCTCCTGGCACTAGTGTTGATAAACAAGAAGAGTTTTAATACAGCAGATTGCAACTGGATGTGGTAAAAAAATGAGGGAATAAACCTAGACATTAAGCCTGTTATACTCCTGACTCCTGAATTCTGCT
>DNGI01000100.1:1185-8324 GCA_003486645.1 Cyanobacteria bacterium UBA11370
CTGACTCCTGAATTCTGCTGTATATAGCGTTTTCAAATGAGTTGTAAACAGAAAAAGTCTTTTCTTGTTTTACTTAAAAACCCTGTATCTCTTTCCTCTGTTGCCTGTTGCCTGTTGCCTGTTGCCTTTTCCTGAATAAGTGTGTTTACATCCCAAATGGAAATGCTATATCTCGCAAGAGAGTTTTGAGTTTTGTTAGCGCAGCGGGACGATAGTCCATTTTGAATTTTGAATTTTGAGTTAGAAACCTATGAGTTGAACTGCATTTTCGCTAAACCTCGTAGTTTTCTAATTGAGAACTCACCAACCAAAACTCAAAAGTTTTGGTATTAACGCTTGCGGTAGCGGTTACGGACTTCGTGACGCATCGTCCAACGCAAATTATTCAAGTTTTCCTGCAATGCCTTGAGCATAAGGATAGTAAAAATTAACCCAGCAACCACTATTCCGACGGTTTTTGTGATCTGATCGGTTGCTCCAGCTAGGTAAAAAATCAAACCGAAAATTCCTCCGACGAAAGCAGCAAGAACAACAGATTTAAGCGCTTCAAGACAGATAAAGCCAATCGCAAAGAGCAAGGATTGACCTCCTGAGAAGCACAATCCTAGTACGTTGGATAGCTGGTAGCGATAACTCCACACTAACCAACAGGCAAAAGCGATCGCCGCAAACATTAGAATTGCATTGATGACTAGCATTGCACTTCTCCTTGGCTATGTTTTATAGTCTCAGCGTTTTATAGTCTCAGCGTCTCTCTCCGCTAAATAAATCTTTAAAGATATCAGGAAGTACCTCTTCTTTATAGTCCTTAAACTCCCCTGCATCAAACCAGATCCCATAGCATACTGGACATTTTTCATACCAAATATGGGATTGTTTAAGATCAACCATTTTAGTCATTTTGGTCTTACATTTTGGGCAGTTAATATCTCCGATTGAATTAAATTTGCTGCCAAGTTGAGGATCACCTATATCTATACTCTCTGAACCTTCTATTTCTTTGAGGTTCTGCGCTTCTTGGGAATCAAACCAGATTCCTTGGCAGTCGGTACAGCGGTCTACTTCAATATTTGAATAAATAACAGATTTGAGGCTCCCATGACATTTGGGGCATTTCAGCTCGGTCATTTTGCTAACCTTCTCGATTGAGTGGAGATTGCTGTAGTTTAGCAGTTGAACTAGGGTGTTATGCCACTTTTAAGAATTAACCATACAAGATTGGGTAGAGGAAGGGGGAGTAGGGAGAGGGGGGGGAGGGGGAGAGAGGGATACAACCAACAACCAACAACTGTTCCTCTCTTCTTCGGTGACATCCATCACTCATGAGGATGGGTTTCAGTCATGAAGCGTTGGTTGTACAGTCACGCTTAAAGTTGATTGATATTAGGAGTTTAGGGCGAGGAAATTCACGATTTTTTAGGACTTTGTTCAATGGATGTGCCAGAGAAATGTTTGAGGATAGCAATAGGTTAATTTACTAAGGACACATCAGAAATGCCACTTTCCTACTGCGCGATCGCTAATAACTCTACAGTTTCGACTTGGACTAGTACTCAGAATAATCAGTTTCAAGACGTTAATACTCGTAAAATGACTTCTGATGAACTGTTGCAACGCTATGAAGCAGGAGAACGGGATTTTCGGGGAGTGAATCTGAGTGAGGAAATTTTGAGCTGGATGGATCTTAGAGGCGCGGATCTGCGGGGTGCTAACTTAAGCGGGGCTAAGTTGAATTGGGTGGATCTGCGGGGTACAGATTTGCGGGGTGCTAACTTGAGTGGGGCGGATCTCAATTGGGCTAATTTACACCAAGCTGATCTGCGAAAGGCAAACTTAACTGGGGCAGATATGACGGCAGTTGGTGTTAGGAGAGTAGATTGGAGTGGAACAATTTTGACGGATGGTAGTATGTTAACTTGAAATGGCTAATGGCTAATGGCTATTACAATAAGATTTAAGAATTTCTTTCTCTTGTTTCGCTATCGCCACTACAGATAATCATCTCTCGTTCTTATCCTCTAACTCCTATTTCCCTAAGAGGAGTAACTAATCCTTGAGTCAATCGCTGCATATAATTATCCAAGTCGGCTGCAACTTGACCAGAGAGGAAGTAAGCACCGAGTAAATTGGGGAAGGACATGGCAATGAGTGTAGCATCACTAAAGTTAATTGCCCAAGCTGAATCGATAACTGTGCCAGTAAACAGAGCGATTAAAAATAAGAGTTTGTAAATAATCAAGCTACTTTCACCAAATAGATAATCCCAACAACGTTCTCCGTAGTAACTCCAAGAAATCATGGTGGAAAAGGCAAAAAAGAAAACAGCGATCGCTAGCAAACTAGGAAACCAGGGAATCGCTGTACCAAAGGCGGCTGATGTTAACTCTGCACCCTTCAATTGATCCAATTCGGGTTTGTTATAGACTCCTGTAATAACGATGACTAATGCAGTCATATTGCAAATAATCACAGTGTCAATAAACGGTTCCAGTAACGCTACAATCCCTTCCCGTATAGGTTCTTCCGTTCTCGCCGCCGAGTGAGCGATCGCGGCTGAACCCACTCCAGCTTCATTAGAAAAAGCCGAACGCCTTAATCCTTGAACAACGACTCCAATAAATCCCCCCTCAACGGCTTCTGGAGAAAATGCTTCGATCAAAATGGTACTAATTGCAGCCGGAAGGGCACTCAAATGAGTTAAGAGAATCCAAAGTGCTGCTAAAAAGTAAATCACACACATTCCAGGCACCATAATACCTGCTACAACACCAATGCGTTTGATACCCCCAAGAATGACTAATCCGACTAATAGGGTCAAAATCAAGCCATACAGCCAGCTTTTATCCATCAACAAAGGCATCACTGTTGCCACAGCAGCGTAGGACTGATTGGCCTGAAACATACTCGCACCACCAAAGGCTCCGAAAACACAAAGTACGGAGAACATAATGGCTAAAATCTTCCCCAGCTTCTCTTGTCCCACTTCCGCCAAGCCTGCGGATAAATAATACATTGGCCCACCGGAGACGGTACCATCCGGCTTTATCACCCGATATTTCTGACCGAGAGTACATTCAACAAACTTACTACTCATCCCAAATAGACCCCCCAGAGTCATCCAGAAAGCAGCACCAGGGCCACCTAGACTAATAGCGATCGCTACCCCTGCGATATTGCCCAGTCCGATGGTAGCGGAGAGAGCGGTTGCCAGTGCCTGAAAATGAGACACTTCTCCTGCTTCCGCAAGGTTGTCGTATTTTCCTTGCAGGATATCAATAGCGTGTCCAAAAGCACGCAGATTGATAAATTTCATGCGGAACGTGAAGAAGATCGCACCGGAAATCAGCCACAGTACACTTACAAGGAAGCCGCCTAAGTTTAAAAAAAGCACGTTGTATCGGGTTATGAATCTGTTTATTGACAGGACTCAAATTTACATCATCTGATATAAATTTCACAGTGCTTTAGGCTTTGGAGGCAACTGAGTTGCCCTTGACTCTAAATTTCTGATTATTCAGTTAGGAAACAAACCGTCAAACCCTCTCCCCATCTCCTCATTTCCCCATCTGCTCAACAGGCCATTTAAAAGTGAGACGGATTACAGAGTAACTGAGGGATTAATATAGCCTTTCTCAAATGGGTGAGGTACACTTAATATTCTTCCCCACTCCCTAAAACCAAGAAATTGGTACCTCATTGAATTAAGAACTGCTATATTACTCGATTAAAGGGGTAGCTCAAAAAAGATAATGTACACCAAAAAACCCGAAACAATACCATAGGCACGGGCTAAAAATGCTTTGAACTTATCATGATTATACGTTAACCAGGCCGAAGTAATAATAAAGGATAACAGAACTTCTCCCAGGGGAATTAACGGATTGTTTAAGAACCGAACGGTTAGCAGTGCCATAATGCCCAAAATTGAAAAAATAATATAAATATTAACGAAAGGCATTTCTCCGCGTTGAGCATCTCCAGTCTTAACAAATGAACGGATAGCTGTAATAACAATAATAGGTAACAAAGCAGCAAGTAAGCTTCTCAAGCCTAGGCCTATATTGATAGAAAAAGCCTCTAGAATCAGGTGGCTTAACGTTCCAATCACTATAGCACTAGCAAAAGAAATTACAACAAAATTAAGAATATCAACTGGCAATCTAGAACTTCTTTTTTTGACTTCATTATCTAGTTTTGACATTTCTATTTACCAGGGTAGATGGTTTGAGCCGCAGAAGAATGAACAGGTAAGAAGAAACAGTGCGATCGCTTCCAGAGCAAAAGACTCCACATCATACCAAGTTGCCGTGTCATGTAGAATCTACTTTTTCTCGTAACCAAAAATGTAACCAATCCTTGAGGTTCAATTCATCTTTCTACAGACAGAACCTAACAAACAAAAAAACACGCCTGAGTCACCCCAGACGCATTCACTTGATTCTACTTGGAAACTACATCTAACCGCTTAGTGCCGAGGCACCACCCACAACCTCTAAAATCTCCTGAGTAATTGCCGCTTGCCGTGCCTTATTGTAAGATAGCGTCAGCGTACCAATTAGCTCACTCGCGTTATCAGAGGCATTATTCATCGCGGTCATCCGAGCGGCTAGTTCACTCGCTGCTGACTCTTGTAATGCCCGTAGTAATTGGTTATTCAAATACAAAGGTAACAGCGCATCGAGAATTTGTACTGGATCTTGCTCAAAGATCATGTCGGTAGGGAAGGGACGATTTTCAGTTGTCACCTTTTCCCGTGTCACCTCAAACGTCCCGCCACGACTGGTTAGCCGGAAAACTTCATCATCCTGTGATTCAAGTCCTTGCGTTGTCAAGGGTAACAGGGTTTGCACCACTGGACGAGAACTGATCAACGAGACAAATTTAGTGTAGACTAACTCAACCCGGTCTACCGATTCTGATAGAAACAACGAGAGCAATTCATCAGCAATCATCGAGGCTTCGGTTGCGGTGGGAATTTGCTCTAAACCCATATATTTAGCATCAATGGGTTGGTCACGACGCTCAAAGTACTGGATCGCTTTGCGTCCAACTAAGACGTACTTATAGCCTACTCCTTCCTTCTGAAGTTCCTTAGCACGGTTTTCAGCACGACGAATCACGTTAGTGTTGTAAGCACCACACAAACCGCGATCGCCGGAAATCACTAACAAACCGACAGACTTGACATCCCGTTGCTTGAGTAGGGGTAAACTTGCCTCTTCAAACTGTAAACGGTTTAGTAAGCCATAGAGGACTTGCGCCAAACGATCCGCAAACGGACGGGTAGCGATAACCTGTTCTTGGGCACGACGCACCTTAGCCGCCGCCACTAGGCGCATGGCTTCTGTAATTTTCTTGGTATTTTTGACCGACTGAATGCGATCGCGTATGAATTTTAGATTGGGCATAATTTTTGTTTGTTGTTGGTTGTTTGTTGTTGGTTGTTTGTTGGTTGTTTGTTGTTGGTTGTTTGTTGTTGGTTGTTTGTTGTTGGTTGTTTGTTGCTAACAAGTACTAACCAACAACCACTCACTAATAACAAACAACTCCTAAGCAACAACCACTCACTAACAACAAACAACCCCTAACCAACGACCAATTAGACAGATACTAAGAAGGTCTGCTTGTATTCAGCGATCGCTCCTTTGAGTAGGCTTTCCGCTTCATCGGTTAGCTGCTTCTCTTTCTGCACGATCTCACCAAATTGGGGTTTGCTGGTTTTCAAGTATTCCCGCAGTCCCTTAGTAAAACTGGTAATTTTCTCTACGCCAATATCATCCAGATAGCCATTCAACCCTGCGTAAACCAGCGCGACTTGTTCGTAAACTGCCAAAGGTGAGTATTGAGGTTGCTTGAGAATTTCCCGCAAACGCTGACCCCGTGCAAGTTGGTCTTGGGTGGCTTTGTCTAAATCTGAGGCAAACTGAGCAAAGGCTTGTAAATCGTCAAACTGGGCTAATTCCAGTTTCAGTTTACCCGCAACTTTTTTCATTGCCTTGGTTTGTGCAGCAGAACCCACCCGTGACACGGAGATACCGGGGTTAATGGCAGGACGCAAACCGGAGTTGAATAAGTCAGACGAGAGGAAGATTTGCCCGTCGGTAATGGAAATCACGTTCGTGGGAATGTACGCCGATACGTCACCTGCTTGGGTTTCGATAATCGGTAGTGCAGTCATACTACCTGCTCCCAGGGCATCACTCAACTTGGCTGCCCGCTCTAATAAACGAGAGTGGAGGTAAAATACGTCTCCAGGATAGGCTTCCCGTCCCGGTGGACGACGCAGGAGTAAGGACATTTGGCGGTAGGCTTGAGCTTGCTTGGAAAGGTCATCGTAAATGACTAGCGTTGCTTTGCCTTTGTACATGAAGTACTCCGCCAGGGTTGCTCCGGTGTAAGGGGCGAGGTATTGTAGGGTGGCTGGGTCACTGGCATTGGCTGCGACTACGATCGTGTAATCTAATGCGCCGCGTTCCTGAAGGACGTTGACCACATTCGCAACCGTAGAAGCCTTTTGACCAATGGCAACATAAACACAAACGACGTTTTCCTCTTTCTGGTTGAGGATGGTGTCGATCGCAATTGAGGTTTTTCCAGTTTGGCGATCGCCGATAATTAATTCCCGTTGACCTCTGCCAATGGGAATCATGGCATCGATAGCGGTGATTCCTGTTTGTAGGGGTTCATGAACCGAACGCCGTGCGATAATACCGGGCGCACCGGATTCAATCAGACGGTATTCACCCGTTTGGATATCTCCCTTACCATCAATTGGGCGAGCAAGGGCATCTACGACGCGGCCAATTAAGGCTTCTCCGACAGGAACCTGGGCAATCTTACCTGTGGCAGTAACAGCGCTTCCTTCTTGGATGTCGTGCCCCTCACCCATCAGCACGATACCTACATTGTCTTCTTCTAAATTAAGGGCAATCCCAACCGTGCCGTCTTCAAACTCGACCAGTTCCCCAGCCATGCACTTTTCCAAGCCATAAACGCGGGCAATACCGTCGCCAACTTGCAGAACGGTACCCACATTGGAAACTTTTACTTCCTGGTCGTATTGTTCGATTTGCTGCCGAATAATACTGCTAATTTCGTCGGGTCTAATGCTGATCATGATTTGTTGTTTGTTGTTTGTT
>DNGI01000100.1:8542-16592 GCA_003486645.1 Cyanobacteria bacterium UBA11370
TGTTGCTTGCTGTTTGTTGTTTGTTGTTTGCTGTTTGCTGTTTGCTGTTTGTTGTTTGCTGTTTGTTGTTTGTTGTTTGTTGGATTTTTCTACGCTAATTTTCCATGATTCATTACGACGAATAACCAACAACCACTAACCAACAACTAACAACCACTAGCTAATTACGTTGCACTGTTGAGGCGTATGCCGATACGACGCAGTTGTCCCCGCAGACTGGCATCAACGACTTGAGAACCCACTTTAATAATCACACCACCAATTAAATCGGGGTCAATTTTTGTATCCAGTTCTACTTGTTGGGAACCTGTCATGGCGATAACTTTTTCGCGCACGGCTTGTTGCTGTTCATCACTCAACGGCACGGCTGAAGTTACATCAGCAAGAATGGTCTGTTTCAACTGGCGTAAGAGTACTTGGTACTGCTTACAAATGCCTTCCAAAAATAGAATGCGCCGCCGATCCACCAGAATTTTCAAAAAATTCACTAGGTAGGGATGAATTCCTTCACTCGCAATCCGTTGTAACACGCCTTTCTTATCTTCAGCTTTGACAACCGGACTGCCTAAAAATTGCTGCAATTCTGGGGATTCATTGAGTAAATTCAGCAATGCACCCACATTTTCGCCGAACTCTTCTGTGAGATTATGTTCTTGAGCGACAGACATTAATGCTTCTGCATAAGGCTCAATCACTTCGGCACTGAATAAACTCCCTTTCATGATCCACCTCCCAAGAGTGCGATGCTGCGATCAATTAATTTGTGTTGGGCTGAATCATCTAACTGCGATCGCAACTGTGACTCAACTCGTGCCATGGCTAGGGCGACGACTCGCTGTCTCAATTCGGCGATCGCTCGTTCTTGTTCAGTATTTAGATCCTGTTGGGCAGTTTCTTTTAACCGCAATACATCCTGGGCTGATTGCGCTAATATTTCTTCTCTAGCAACTTGTGCTGTTTCTTGGGCAGCTTTACGAATGCGTTCGGCTTCGGCTTGGGCTTGAGCTAATTTTTGCTGTCCGTCTGCTAGCGCTTCGGCTGCTTTTCGTTGGCGTTCTTCTGCTTCTTGAACGGCCTCGGCAATTCTTCCTTGTCTGTCGCTCAGGGTTTTCCCTACTATTTTAGTGCCAAAATACAGTAGCACTCCAATTAGAATAGAAAGGTTTATCAGGTTGGCTTCTAAAATGTCAAAGTTTAGACCGAAACCACCTTCCCCATGAGCCTCTGTTGCCAATACTATAAACGTCCCCATCATACCTGTTTTCCAACTGTGCGGCTCAATCTGGTTGGTTAAAATGGCAAATTGCTAATTGCAAATTGAAACTAGCCAATTATCCTTTTAGCTATTAGCTTTTTTTGAATTTACAATTCCACAATTGACCATTTTTAATTAACAATTTTGTGTTACTTCACTAGCTCTGGATCTAGGAGTTTTTCTAAGATCTGACGACTAAGAGCATCGACTTGTTGCTCTAGTGCCTGCATCGCTTCTTGCTTTTGCCGATCTATTTCTCGCTGGGCTTCTTCTCGTTGAGCTTGAGCTTCTCTTTGGGCATCAGCGATCGCCTCAGTAGCGATTTTCTTGGCATCGGCTTGAGCTGACGCTATGATAGCTTGAGATTGTCTCCGAGCTTCGGCTAGCTGCTCCTGGTATTGCCTCGCTAACATCTTAGCTTTAGACAAGCGTTCTTCCGCTTCGAGCTGATTCGTGCGGATGTAATTATCTCGATCATCCAACACCTTGCTCAGGGGTTTATAAAAAACCACATTCAATACAGCGACTAACAGGAGAAACTGTACTGCCATCAATGGCAAGGTAGCATCAAAATCAAACATTTTTCACAGATCCAATTAGGAATCGAACCGAAACATTCAATCTCTACTGTATAAGTCTGAAGTGGGAGTGATGAATTCTGAATTATGAATTTTCATTCTTCATTTTCTACACTTCAGACTTTTTCGTATTTACAGAGTTTTAGCTAAAAGGGTTAGCAAACAGCAGAACAAGAGCCACCACCAAACCGTAGATGGTGAGTGATTCCATGAATGCCAAGGTTAACAACAGAGTACCGCGAATTTTGCCTTCAGCTTCTGGCTGACGGGCAATCCCTGCTACAGCTTGACCAGAGGCGTTTCCTTGACCGATTCCAGGGCCAATAGCTGCTAAACCAATTGCGAGAGCAGCAGCGATAACTGAAGCAGCAGAAATTAATGGATCCATGATGATTTTACTTACCTTCTGTACAGAACAAACAAGAGAGTTTGAGTTTTGAGATTTGAATGGGTGAGTTAATCACGCTTCGTTCAAACTGGCTCAATGTAAACTCAAGCATTTCGATCAACTGAGGACTTTATTAATGCTCCTCATGCCCTTCTTCACCGTGCCCTTCTAATGCCTCATGAATATACGCTCCAGCTAATGTGGCAAACACTAGGGCTTGAATTGCACTGGTAAATAAACCGAGTGCCATAACCGGGAGTGGGACAAATAGAGGAACCAATAACACCAATACTGCCACCACTAATTCATCCGCTAAGATGTTACCAAATAGACGGAAGCTGAGGGAAAGGGGCTTCGTGAAATCTTCTAAAATCGCAATGGGTAATAGAATAGGTGTGGGTTGAACATACTTAGCAAAGTATCCCAAGCCTTTCTTGCTAAAACCCGCGTAAAAGTACGCTAAAGAGGTTAGCAATGCCAATGCGACCGTTGTATTAATGTCGTTGGTGGGAGCGGCTAGCTCACCCGCTGGTAGCTTAATTAACTTCCAAGGGACTAATGCCCCTGACCAATTCGACACGAAGATGAACAAGAATAATGTACCAATAAATGGTACCCACGGACGGTAATCTTTTTCACCGAGCTGGTTTTTCGCCAAATCCCGTATAAATTCCAGGGCATACTCCATAAAATTTTGGATGCCCCTAGGAATCCTCTGAACATTCCGAGTTGCAGCAATTGAGGCTCCAACTAGCAGGGCAATCACAATCCACGAGGTCAGAAAAACTTGTCCGTGTACGGTTAAATTGCCAATCTGCCAGTAGAAATGCTGACCAACTTCTAATTCAGCAAGGGGTAAAGAATTCAGAACACTTAAACCACTTATCATTTCCATTCTGGAGATTTACCCAGATCGTTGTCAAGGATGAAACAGTCGCTCTTGCTAACTCATCAACCTACTTAGAGGTAGGAAAAATAGTACTTGGCAGCATATAGCCTAAGATAGCGGCTTTATAGGTCAAAAAACCTAAAAATATGGGCACAATATGTAAGTTTTGCCGTTGACTGGCAATAATAATTAGCCCACAAAAAAGCGCAAACCGACTAGGACTCATACGCCGATTTTCTTCGCTTAACCGCTCTACATCTTTAGCTAACAGTCTCAAGTAAACCACACCTGTACACGCCCCGATTAAATAATTTAAGGCAATATTCAGTGAGTAAAAGATCCACACTGTGATAAAAATTACCCCGGTCATGGCGAGTGTCACCAACAACAAGGTTTGTTTGAGTTGGTAGTATTCCTCCATTGAGGAATTGCTGGGTGCAGGTGGGTTGTTCGGTTCGGGAAGGTCTTCCTTAACCGATGTTGTCTCAAGAGGTTTGTCTGACAAGTTCACGGATGGTAGCAAAAGCTAGGCTTTCAAGGCACGCTTGATGGGATCAAGCTAATGCTAATCATACCACGCGGTAGTAACAATACTTAAAAAAGCATTAATTTAGGAATGGGGAGTGGGGAGTGGGGATTTAGAAGATTCAATGGGTGAATTTTGAATTACTCTGTCGCTCTCTACAATTTAGATAGATAATGTATTGATAGCTCTAACTCTATGACCAAGCTAGCCTACCTCGATTGTCAAACTGGAATTGCCGGGGATATGTGTTTAGGGGCACTTGTCGCCGCAGGTGTGCCGTTAGATTATTTGATTGACAAACTTGCAGGTTTAGGCATACAGCGGGAGTATCGGTTATGGGTTGAACGTGTTCATCGCAATGGTCAGTTAGCGACTAAAGTCCATGTGGATTTAGTGGGTGAAACTCAGCATCTTCATCCTGAAGAGAGTCATAGGGAACACGCTCACCATCACGATAACGATTCCTTAGAGCTATCATCAGAAATTCTAGATCAAACCCATCACCACCACAGTCCCGTTCATGCACCAACCCGACACTTACCTGAAATTGAGCAATTAATTACAGCCGGGAATTTACCCCCACGGGTTGTAGAGTGGAGTTTAGCCGTATTTCGCAATTTGGCTGTCGCAGAAGGTGCGGTTCATGGTATTAGTCCGGAAGAAGTGCATTTCCATGAAGTGGGAGCAACAGATGCTTTAGTCGATATTGTCGGAACGTGTTTAGGCTTAGATTGGTTAGGGATTGACAAAATTTACTGTTCTTCGTTACCCATTGGAAGTGGTACAGTATGGGCAGCTCATGGTCGATTGCCAGTTCCGGTTCCAGCAGTATTAAAATTATGGGAATCCCGCCAAGTTCCGGTTTATAGTAATGGAATTGAAGGGGAACTTGTAACACCTACAGGTGCTGCTTTAGCTGTAACTCTAGCAACTGAATTTGGTTCTCCGCCGCCAATGAGTATTCAGCAAGTCGGTCATGGTGCAGGTTCTCGTGAGTTACCCATCCCTAATATATTACGATTGTGGATTGGTGAAGCATCGCCGCGCCCGAATGGGCTGAATTGGCAACGAATAGAGCAACAAACGTGGATAAATTCGCCTCTAGTCGATTCAATTTCATCCACAACAAATAGTTTGAATATCCCTCTCTATAACCTGGATTTTAGCTTAGAACCTAAGAGAAGGTCAGGGGCTTTTTTAGAGACATCTAATCATGAATCTTGGCAAGAAACGGTTTGTGTACTGGAAACTCAAATAGATGACTTAAGTCCCCAAGCGATTGGTTATGTATTTGAAGTACTATTTAATGCAGGTGCGTTAGATGTATTTACTCAGGCAATTGGGATGAAAAAATCTCGTCCTGGAATATTACTGACGGTGATTTGTCCGCCCGAAAAATTAACCGTTTGTGAAGATATATTATTTCGGGAAACTACCACTCTAGGTATCCGTCACTTCACCCAACAACGCACGATTTTAGAGCGGGAAATTCAGGAAGTACAGACAAATTATGGATTGGTGCGGATCAAGGTAGCAAGTCGTGATTGTAATGGAGAGAAGGTGATCGCAAATATACAACCCGAATATGAAGATTGTGCGGCGATCGCACGAACCTATCAGTTATCCTGGCGGGAAGTTCATCAAATGGCAGTGGATGCTTGGTATCGTCAGCAGGGTTCGGTTGTTCGATAATGGCTAATGATCAATGACTATAGCAAGGCGAAATGAGTTGTGAAACTCATCCCCCTTGTCTCCCTTGTCCTCAAGAGTCTCTTTTGTCTCCCTTTTTCACGAATCAAATTCACCCGCTATATTACGAGGAATTATGGCTGAATATCAAAAGATTGAATATCGTATTACTAAAGATGGCAAAATTACGGAAACTGTCATTGGCGCTACGGGATCAAGTTGTACCGAAACAACGAGAGGACTTGAAACAGCTTTGGGGGAGGTAGAAGCGCAAGAATTACTGCCAGAATACTATGAGGGTGAAGAAAATTTGACTTCTTCTTCAAGTACTACCCTAAATCAGATGTAGAGCTATTATTAAGAATGTGATGTTTAATGAATCCAACCTTTTCTGGTTTGGTTGCCTTCTTTGGCTAGGAAGTACGGCATTGGTTCTAAGTTTTGTTGGTTCTAAGAGTAAGGATAAATCTGATCTTAGTACCTCTCTCCAAGCGGCGGCTGATGCGGATAAAATTGAACAATTGCAGCAGCAATGCCAACGTCTGCGAACTGAATTACAGCAGCAATCTAACCAACTATCGGCTGATTTTCGGGATGCAATATTTGAGCAATTACAACCGTTATTAACTAATTTTCCCACAGCTCGTCAAATGGTTGAAGCTAGACCTGATTTGTTAGCTAAAAATTTAGTTTCACTGTTTACACCCCTAGAGAATTTACTCCATAGTTGGGGATATGAACCCATTGGTAAACCTTGGGAACAATTACCTTATAATCCTCAATTGCATCAGCCAGATGTTGAGGATATGGTTGAGGGAGAATTAGTTTATATTCGATTTGTGGGATATCGAGATGGAGAGAGAATTGTGTACCCTGCTAAAGTTAGTCGCAATCTTCCTGGAGGGGTAATATTGAATCGGGGTGATTAGGGATGGGGGGATGGGGAGAGCTAAATTAGTATATTTGACAACTTAAAGAGGATTGCTATAGTTAATCCAAAATCCAAAATCCAAAATCCCTAAATCCAAAATCCAAAATCCAAAATCCAAAATTCCTAAAATCGAATGGTTACTGTTGCGATTGACTTCGGTACTAGCAATACTGTTGTCAGTATTCTAGAACCTGATACAAATGCTTCCAAAACACTGAGATTGGGTGCAATCTCTCGCCTATTTAAGGTGACTACAGTAGGGACAGAAGTAAAGGAAGTTCCTGTTATTCCCACATTGGTATTTATTAAAGAACCTAATCAGGTGGTGTTAGGAGAAAAAGTGCGATCGCAACGCTTGGGACAATCCCAGCCTAGCCGCTTTTTTAAAGCCTTTAAACGGGATTTAGCGGCTGATTTTCAACCGCCACCTCGTCAATTAGATGGTTACAGTTACAGTGCAGAATTAGTCTCAGAATTGTTTATTCAGACCATTTGGCAGCAGCTAAAGGCACAACAAATTCAACCATCTGAACTTATTTTAACTGTTCCTGTGGGCGCATTTGAACGCTATTTAGATTGGTTTCGGGATTTAGCACAACGCCTTGATGTTACCAATGTCAAATTGATCGATGAATCCACGGCTGCGGCTTTAGGGTATGCGATACAGCGTTCGAGTACAGTGGTATTAGTTGTAGATTTTGGCGGTGGAACGTTGGATTTAAGTCTGGTTCGCACAGGCACGATTCCCGAAATGCAACGGAGTCAGGGAGGGAATCAGAATGTATTAAGGGCAGAAGTATTAGCGAAATCGGATGCTTATGTGGGAGGAGAAGATATTGATATTTGGATTGTTGAAGATTCTTTAAAAAAAATCGGTTCATCACGAGCAGAAATTGGAGAGGTTGGCTGGCAGAATTTATTAGAAATTGCGGAACGTCTTAAAATTAAACTTTCTACCACTGAGGAAGCGAAGGAAAGTTGGTTGGATGAAGAAACGTTCACGTCTTATGATTTACAAATCAATAGGGTTTTGTTAGAAGAGATTTTAGAAAAACGCCAATTTTTAGAACAACTACGTGATGCCTTAGATGAAGTACTAACAATTGCGTTGGCAAAAGGTATCAGTAAAAGTGATATTGAACAAGTTTTATTGGTGGGAGGAAGTTGTTTAATTCCGGCGGTACAACAGTTGATGATTTCTTATTTTGGTAGGGCTAAAGTCAAATTAGATAAGCCCTTTGAAGCCGTAGCCCATGGTGCTTTAGCGGTAACTCAGTTTGGGAGTATTGATGATTATTTACGCCACAGTTATGCGATTCGGTTATGGGAACCAATTGCGCGGAATTATTCCTATTTTACCTTATTTGAAAAAGGAATAAAATATCCGTGTCACCGTCAAGAACCTCTAACGTTACAAGTTGCAACGGAAGGACAACGAGAAATTCGGCTTGATATTGGAGAAGTTGCGGAGATGGCGCAAGCGGAGGTAACGTATGATGAACAGGGACGAATGATGAGTAGTCAATTGCATAAACAAGCTGCTTATCGTTCATTAGAAAGTCATCATGAACAGATTTGTGTTGCCCATCTTAATCCGCCGGGACAAGTTGGAATGGATCGAATTTGTGTGCAATTTGAAGTTAATGAAAAGCGGATGTTATTGGCGACAGTTAGGGATTTATTGACGGGGAACGTGTTGGTTGATAAGGGTGCGATCGCCAAGCTTCAGTAATCGAATTTTGGCAACGGATTGTGGCAACGGATTGGGTACCGGATGTAACGGATGGGTTGTCT
>DNGI01000100.1:16757-23447 GCA_003486645.1 Cyanobacteria bacterium UBA11370
TGGCAACGGATTGGGTAACGGATGTAACGGATGTGGGAAATGATAGGGATGTGATTTTTTATAATGAGTGAAAAGTCTGATCAACCTCGTCCTCATGATGCTGTAATGGGTGGACAATCTCCATTGTCAGGAATTCGTGATGTTTTGGAGAAGCTGGAAGCACTGAAGAATCGATCTATTTGGAAATTATTATATGCTCATGACTGTTACGGCAATGGCACTTTTGGTAATATTAATCTTCTGATTAATGCTATTCGTAATGGACATAGAATTAGGATGGTGATTGAGTATGCAGGGAAGGATTTTGAACAAGCTACTGAGGCTGAAAATCTTTGGATTAGAAAAGGAATTGTGTTTGCTCAAAATACTTCCGCTGTTAGTACATTGTTTAGTGGCGATCGCATGAAATTTAATGATGATTTCTCCTACTCGATGATGATTGTGAATACCACAGGCGAGATGGAGATCAATCGCTGGAATGGAGGAGAACCTAAGAAGTTTGGAGAGGCGAAGAAGAAGGAAAACTCAAAGTTCTGTAAAGTAGCAGTGAGGTGGTTTGGTGATGTTGGTTAGGTGATAAGACTGAAACTATCCTTTAAACTCTACTTGAGGAGTAAATAGGCGATCGCTCTAATATATCCACAGACAGACGAGACTATAAAAAATTTTAGTTACCTTGAATACAAAGCCAAGAAAGTTGCAAAAACATTTGTAAATACTCTTGGTCAGTAATTTCATTCAAACCAAGGAAGAAAACGAAACTATGAGTACCGAAGATAGAGTAGAAGCAACTGCTAAAAATATCGAAGGTAAGGCTCAAGAAGCGATCGGCAATATAACGGGTGATCCTAAAGATCAAGCAGAAGGCAAAGCTAAACAAACCGAAGCTCAAGCTCGTCATGCTGTTGAAGATGTCAAAGATAAAGCTAAACGCGCTCTTGACTAGTAGGTGCTTACTCACTAACTGTAACTAGGTAGAATTTTTGGGTTTTAGGAACGCTTGTACAAGAAGTATTGTAGATTGTTTCGCCTGCTTATTCTACTTAAGTTCCTAGAATTTGAGAGTCTAGAGAGCTTTAAATTTTTGAGGTTTGAGTTTTTAATTTTAAGTTAGTATGCTCGATTTTTAAAGACTATTCCTCTTAAGATTAATCTCTAGACTTTTTTCAATTTCTTTATCTAAAAAATGAAAAGTTAATAGCAATAATTTAGGGAGGAGTAGGCTGTGAATTTGTTTGAAAGAAGCCATAAAATTTTGACCGCATTAGCTTTAGTGTTAGTTCTTACCATTACTACAAGTTGTGCTGCTCCAAATCAAACGAGTCGAACAAATGCTCCTACTGGAGCGAATTCTGGGGTTAACTATGCACAATTAGAACGTGGTAATAGTTCTGCTGGTCAAGAATTTGGAGATTGGGTGGTTCAAACGGCTCAAGGATTAGTGAGTGATGCTTATGTGCGTGACAACAATAAATTAGGTGTTGTAATTACGCCTCAAGTTCGTCCAAATGAAGTTCAACCCTTGGCTAAATCGTTAGTACAAGGCTTTCGGCAAAACTTTCCAAATCAGGATTTAAAAGTTTTAATGTATGCGCCGGATAAACAACTGATTTTAACGGCTAATTACGATCATCAATCCAAGCAAGTTAGCTATCAGTAATTCTGAACCATTAACACTCAGCAATTTGCTAAAAAATTGACTCAATCAGGAGATGAAATAAGATGACGAGTAGTGAAGAGTATAAGCGTCAAATCATGAAAGATTTGGCGAAAGGGAACACAGAAACCTTAGACGATGTTCCAACAGATTCGGGACAAGATTATCAAAACTTTGACGATTTTGCTCAACGTTCGTCACGGGATGAACGACGGAAATTGTTTGGGAAATCGCTTCATCCCGATCGCATTCCCCCCAGTCAGATGGAACCCGAATTACAAAATGCGATCGCCCAAATTAAACCTAATGAACGAGATGATGTTGCTCGTGAGTTTTTAAGTCAATTAAAGAAAAGAGGATTAAGCGATCGGGATTTGGAACGACAGCTTGGTCTTTCGACTCACAACCCCAATCGCATGACGGCGGATGATGTTAGTAGATTAGCCGCATTCACCTATCACAGTCATCCCGATATCTTCCAAGATGTATTAGCCGATCAACCTGCAATTATGAAGTTTCTCAGTAATCCTTTAGTGGGGGCTATTGTAGGAGCTATGGCGGCGAAATGGTTAGGTCATCGTCGCTAGTCGAGTCGCTTTTTTAGTTTGCTACGTCCGCTTCGCAAACACTCCAGTCTAAAACTATAGCAGTTATCAAGCGAGCTGAACACAAACCATCTCTAAGGGGCATGATATTATCGTGCCCTACTGTCTTATTTAGACTAATTCAAGAATAAATAATCATGAATTATTATTCACAATAATAGAAATAAAAATTTATCAACTTCCACTCCCTATAATCACAAAACCTTTAAGTTTGTACCTTCAGAGCATAATCTCGAAATCGTTCTAAATCCGCTTGAATCGTAGACTCAACAATGCGACCCAAAAACAAATTATCCATCAACTGACCCAGAATTCCAGGAATATCATAAGCCACGGTTAATTTAACAATACTGCTCCCATGGCGGTCGTAAAATCGAACAGCACCTCGATTCGGCAAACCATCCACTGATTCCCACTGAATAATCTGATTAGGGACTAATTTAAGAATACGAGAAAGCCAACTAAATTCAAAACCACTACTAGCCAATTTCCAGCGGGATAGTTCGGGATTATCTTCTAAGACATCTACAGATTCAATCCATTTCATCCACCGAGGCATTTGCTCTAAATCAGACCAGAGGCTCCACACTAATTCAATTGGAACTTCTACTTCTATTTGTACACTATGTTCTAGCCAGTTGGACATTCGATTTTGGATTTTGGATTTTGGATTTTGGATTGGGTCGTGATATTAGTTAATTCTTAATTGAAGAACTCATAAATAACTAATAACAAACAACCAACAACAAACAACTAACAACTAACTACAGGCGATCGCTCTACAATTTCTGGAGTATATTCTAAAATTGCTTTCGCCGCTTTACGCCCTGATAAAGTAGCTCCTTCCATACTATCGATATAATCTTGCTGTGTGTAGCTACCTGCTAGGAAAAAATTACTCACTGGTGTCTTTTGATTAGGACGATAGGGGTCCATACCAGGCGCTTCACGGTAAAGAGATTGGGCAAGTTTAACGACACTGTACCAGGTCATATTCAATTCTCGTGAAGAGGGGAAGAGTTCGTGAACTTGCTTGAGGACGTGTTGGGCGATCGCTTCATTATTTTGGCGGATAAATGGATCGCCTGGAGTTAATACTAATTGCAAGAGTGAACCTTGGTTTTCTTTGTAATAATCGCCGGGACTGGTTAACGCTAAATCAGCAAAACAAGAAAAGTCAGCATCTGGAGTATAGAGTAAATTATCAATTCCTTCTGCCTGTTGTAATTGCTTTCGTTTTTCAGCGTCGTGGAGTTCTGTCACCCACCCATTAAACCGAAGTTGTACTGTTGCGACGGGTACGGTATCTAATTTATAAATATTGTCAAATTCTGACCATTTGCGCCACGCTTCTGGTAACAAACGTTGAACCCCTGGAACATCCGTCGCACAGACATAAGCATCAGCAGTGATTGTTTCTTGGGTTTCACCTTTAGCAATCACTAAACCCGTGACTTTTGTTTGTGTCTCCATATCGGTATAAAGAACATCTCTCACCTGTCGCCTCGTGTAGATTTTTGCCCCTCGTGCCTCTAAGTAATCAATAATGGGTTTGTGGAGATATTCATACGGAGAACCTTCCAACATTCTCAGCACCGAAGCTTCCGTTTTAGCAGCAAAAAACTGGAAGATCGTTAACATACAACGTGCAGAAATAGCCTCAGTATCAATAAAACCCAGCGCGTAAGCAATTGGATTCCACATCCGCTTTAAACTGCCATTATTTCCGCCATGTTTCCGAAACCAATCCGCAAAACTAATTCGATCTAAATCCCGAATCGTTTTCATTGCCCCATCAAAGTCTACCAAACCCCGAACAATAGGACTAATTCCCAAAGCAATGGAGTTTTGCAGTTTATCTCGGACGGAGAGTTGAGAAGTAGTAAAAAAGGCTTTCAATCCATTAAACGGCGCACCTGTGATGAAGCGAAAATCCAGTTCCCCAGTGCGTCCACCTTGATTGACAAAAATGTGGGTATGTTCCTTGAGGCGCAAGTTCTCCAACGCCCCCACCTTTTCCATTAAATCAAATAAGTTATAGTAACAGCCGAAAAAGACGTGCAACCCCATCTCAATGTGATTCCCGTCAGCGTCTACCCAACTACCAACCTTTCCTCCCACAAAGGGACGGGATTCAAAGATCTCAACGTCGTGTCCGGCATCGACTAATTCTATCGCCGTCGCCATTCCAGCAAGTCCCGCCCCAACAATTGCAACGCGCATTCCGCCTTTCCTTTTCAGTTTCTTTACAGATTGTAATAGAATTGCGGGTCAGGTGCAGCCTGTCGGGCTGTGGACGGAGTTATGAGTTATGACTGGAAGAAAGTTTTCACGACTAAACTCCCTATCACCCATTCCCTAAACTATTCTGCCGCTTACAGATGGCTTTGAGAACCTGTAGTAACTGGATTGCGCTTTCTCTGTCCATGAGGTTGAGTAGCGGCATATGCTGATAGGTGGGAGGATTGCCCTGTCGGAGTAAAACAAAGCGATAATCTGTACCATTGGTTGTCAGTCCCCAGACCAATTCTTGATGCTGTAAGCTTTTATACGCATAAGTAAGTAGTTGGGGTAAACCTTCAAAGGAATTGACTGAACTATTTTTGGCTTCGATAACCAGTACCCAAAAAGCGATATCAGTGGCGATAGGTTGTTCTTTATTAATGCTTAAGATATCAAACCGCCCTTTAATTGTGGTGTCTTCGTCTTCAATAACAATATCGGCGATATCTTGTTCCAAGCTAATTTTGATAGGGGAACGGTAGAAACCTGCTAATCGCAGTAGGGGACCAATAACCAATAACTTGATTTGTCCTTCTAGAACTTTACCGTCTATCAGATAAGCAACAAAATCTTGCCTGATTTGATCGAGTTCCTGCTGTTCAATATCGGTTAAAGGCTCTAAGGACAGCCAGGGTGTAAACGAGCCATCAAACTGTTCTTCAAAATGCAGAAGCTCGTGAACCTGTCTCAAGGTGAGTTTTTTAGCGATCAGTGTTGTCATTTGTTTGAGTTGGTTAAAGTTAGATTGGTTTTAAGGGTGGGATGTGGGATGTAAGGTGTGATAAATTAGAATCAGTAATGATTTTACTCCTTCCTAATCCTACCATTATCTAGTCAATTAGGCGCTTAAATCTCTACTATTTTTAAATTGTATTAATTCATTTCATCGCTTATAATTTTAGACCTTTGTTTGATTAGTTGGTGTGTCTATAAGGCAAGTTATAATACTCACCCACAATACTTGATGAAGTTTTTTAGTTCGTCAACAAGACTGCGATCGCAACTTGTGTAGTATAATTGTAGTAATATGAAAACACTAGGCTACTCAAGGGTAGCAAATTGCACATTTTCATTGATTTTTATGACGACTTTAACCATGCGCCCCTATAGGGGAGAAGCAGATTTAGACGCGATCGCACACCTGATTAATACCTGTGATGCCGTCGATCAACTTGATCAAGGTACATCCATAACCGAACTCCAACAAGAATTTAACACTCCATCCCTAGATCAGGCGCGTGACCTTAAACTGTGGGAAGATACAGAGGGTAAATTGATCGGTTTCGGGCAACTATGGATTCCCCCGTTAGGTGAAGTCAGTAATAACTTCTTCAGGTTTTTTGCCCACCCCAGGGTACGGGGCGGCGATTTGGAGAAACAGATCGTGGCGTGGGGAGAGGGGCGGATGCGCGAGGTGAAGCAGGAGCATGGTGTGCAGCAGCTCAAGCTGCAATCTCCTACTCGCGCTGATCAATCTCAACGCATTGCTCTACTTGAACGCTGCGGCTTTACTCCTGACCGTTATTTTTTTACTATGGAGCGATCGCTCTCTCTTCCCATCTCCGAACCCCAATTACCAGAAGGGTTCACTATACGACAAATCGAAGGGGAAAAAGATACCCAGGCGTGGGTCGAAATGTACAATCAAACCTTTATTGACCACTGGGGTCACTATGATTTTACCGTTGAATTAGCTAACCACTACCTACGTGACCCTCATTACAGACCGGAATTGGATTTAATTGCTGTTGCACCTGATGGCACATTTGCAGGGTTTTGTTACTGTCATATTAATCCAGAAGATAATCAGCGTAATCAACGTAATGAAGGCTGGATTACTGGACTTGGTACGAGGCGAGGCTTTCGTAAGCTTGGCATTGGACGAGCGATGTTACTGACAGGAATACAACGGTTAAAAGCGGCTGGGGTGGATAGGGCAAAGCTTGGTGTTGATTCGCAAAACCCCTCCAGTGCCGGACGACTTTATGAATCGGTTGGCTTTCATCAAGTACATACCCACATTTGGTTTGTCAAAGATGTCCTATAGTGGTTTTCACGCTTAGTGATTAGTGAAGTGGACTAATACCAAGTTGCAGCTCATATTAGTAAATAAGAGAAACTTGGGGGACAAGGAGGACAAGGGGG
>DNGI01000099.1:0-3261 GCA_003486645.1 Cyanobacteria bacterium UBA11370
TCCCCACTCCCCACTCCCCAATTCCTTGGATTGTTGGTTGTTGGTTGTTGGTTGTTGGTTGTTGGTCTCCCCAGTCCCCACTCCCCACTCCCCACTCCCCAATTCCTTGGATTGTTGGTTGCTACTAACCACTGACAACGGACGACTGACAACGGACGACTGACAAATGACCACACAACTAACTTGATGTTCGGTCATTAACTGAGCTAATCTCAACACTGAAGCCGTTACGGGAGCATGAATGACTTGAGGAGTCATCACATCTTGTACGCACCGCAGTCGAGTCAACAGATTTACAGGTTGTAATGCTCGACGAATACTCTCGTGAGTCACAATTCCTATGGGTTGTCCTTGCTCATCCACAATGGGTAGATGGCGAATTCGATGTTGGCGAAATAGTCCTAGTGCTGTAAAAATATCGTGAATTGGAGATTGCTTGAGAGTAATAATTCGTGGGGTGATAATGTCAGCAATTTTGACGTTGGATAAAGGCTGACCCAGTGCCGCTAGCTTGACGATATCTCTTTCAGTAAATACCCCAATCAATCGGGATTTGTCCATCACTAAGACACAACCTGCGGCAGTATCAGCCAGATCGAATAGTTCTTCTTCTTCCTGAGAGACACAGGAAATCTTGGCGATACTGATCGGTACACTATCACCCTCTCTACCCAAACTACCACTAGGCAGCCTACACGTGCGAAATCGGCTCATCAGTGCCAAGACATCCGCGAGTGGGGTGTCTGGTGCCACCGTCAGAAAATGAGAGTCAATCGCCGGATCTAGAGCTAGGGAATGAAAAGGCAGACCATTAGGCTGCATGAGCAATTTTTATGGGGTTAGCATTGGCGTTGTCTAAGATGTTTGCGAAGTGTTTTTCCTGTCTCCTAGAGGTAGTCCTGCTATAGGAACACTTCTCTTTCCCGAAAGAAAAAAAGGAGGCTAGAAGTAAGGATAATACTAACGCAAACCCGTAGGAATCTTATCACTAGGTCGTACAGGTCATTTTAAAGCCAGATCCCACTACACGCCTCGTATTTTTTTAAATATTGCAATAAATCCTTACAAGAGGATAACGATTTTTTACATTTTCTTCAGATTTGGTGTCAATTGTCATTAGTCAGTGGTTATTAGTCATTAGTCATTAGTGCTTAGTGATCGGTCTAGTGTCGAGTATTTTTTACTACTGGAAACAAAAAAAATGACTAATAACCAACGACCAATAACCAATAACCACTGACTAATTACCCAGTGTACCTTTGCCAAAGAATTTGGGGGGTTCGTTCAAGGTATAAATCTGAGTTTCTGCGGCGATCGCTTGGCGGATATAGGTAGGAGTTTGGAAGAGTCCTAATAGAGTAATCCCATCTAACAGGCGCAAACCCCCCGTGGTTTTTTCTTGCAGGAGTTGGTCAATTGTAGCCGGATCGGGTTGGGTGGCGATCGCTTCAGTAGAACCAATGGCAAATCCCCACGGTGAACCATAAGTCGGTGTAGGGGCGCTGTAAGAATGAACGTTGGGAAATACGGCTTTGAGGGTATTGACTAAGCGTGCGTGCAGTCTCAGTTCAGCGGGAGCAACGGGTCCAGCTTGGATGACAAAATATCCTCCCGGTGCTAGAACTCGCTGGACTTTCTCAAAATACTCTTTCGTAAACAGTTGAAATGATGGGCCTTCTTCGATCGGATCGGAAAGATCAGAAATAACAATATCCCACTGCTGATCGGTCTGATCTAACACTTCTAAAGCATCAGCAATCACTAGATTTGTGCGCGAGTCATCAAAGGCATTTTGGTGCATCTCTGGTAAGTGTTCACGGCACGCTTCTACCACCTCACCATCAATATCGACCATCATTGCCTGCTCCACCGTCTTCCAACGCAGGATTTCCCGGACTGTAGCCCCTTCTCCCCCCCCTAAAACTAAAACATTCCGAGGGTTAGTATGACAAATCATGGCTGGATGTACAAGAGCTTCATGGTAAATAAACTCATCCCCCGTACAGGATTGCCATTTACCATCTAAAACCAGCCCTTTGCCATAAACACCCGTTTCAACAATGTACATATCCTGGTAAGCCGTTTTTTTGTAAGCCAGAACTTTGGTGATACCGTGAACGTAGATATCCCAAGGCGTAACGTACTCACTAATCCACAAATCCGCACCAACTTGACTACCAGCCATATAGCACCCTCCTTGAGGCTAATTGCACAGATAGTCATTATTACAGATTCGTATTACTCTCCACACCCCTTTTTAGAGTGAATCCTGAGTGTCAAAAAGTGCCAGCATATGGTCAAAAATCGGTTCCCCAGCACGACTTTGCAGAATTGAGCGGGCTAATTCAATAAATATCTCATCTTGGTGTTGATTATTCTCAATCAGTTTACTAGCCGGATGGAAGGTTAAATCACTAGTCTGCAATTCATTCGTTGTGCCTGTTTGGAAGCAAGAAAACGTTGGTGTCCATGAGATGGATTTGCCACGCAACGTAAACTGAAACCACTCAATTTTACCCTCGCGTAGTTCGAGAACCACATCAAAATAAGGCTCACCCCCTTGAAACCAGACTTTGGTAATGCCCTCTTTCGCTTGGCTCAATATTTCTCGATCAATTTGTCGTAGGGAAGCACCGAGTGCTGCAATTTCATCTCGATCCATCAGTGTAACAATTCTGTACCTAGCTGCCTGGTTCATCCAATCCTATCTAATTATGGGAGGGCAAGATCATTAGTAGTGATATATAGCGGTTTAAGGGGAGGCGTGAGGTACAACGCCGGGATGTGAAACTTAGACACAGTAAGGACAATAAAAAAGCTGTAGGCGTTAGTCTTCTCGGAATGAGTAGACTGATAGCTGACTGCTAACCGCTATATGTATTTGATACAGTGGGGTTGCCCCTAACTCCGGATGTACGACAACGTGGCTTTGAAGTAGGTAAACCTCGATATCGATCACTAGCGCCTACTCATTCCTCATATCTTGTTTCGCAATTGATGTTTCATTTCACTCACCGACTTATCCCATTTTTGTTACTTTCATCGGAGAATATTCTCAAAAAATAGATTTTGTAGGGGCGCAGTATTACACGAGTCAGTCTTTTGTAACTCACCAAGACGTTGACGTTTTAAGCCGCTTTTATCTCATATCATTTTGGATTTTAGATTGTAGAGGCAAGGATTGGGGAAGACTCGCTCTCTCAGAACTTCAGTCATACCCAATCCGGGTTGACTATAAAGCAGGGCTGTTTCATTCTTAAA
>DNGI01000099.1:3434-3570 GCA_003486645.1 Cyanobacteria bacterium UBA11370
TTCTTAAAATTTGCTCAAGCTAGCTAGAGTGAAAGCAGACTGGCAGGGATTTACAGGCGATAAATTCCCCTAAAAGTAAATTAGGGATTAATTATTAGGAAAAATCCTCCTCCTCCCCTTCTCCCCTGCCCCCTGC
>DNGI01000344.1:0-4789 GCA_003486645.1 Cyanobacteria bacterium UBA11370
GCCTACGAATCCCAACGCTTAGGTATTGCCCAGAAACCCATAATCGTAGCCCTAAATAGTACCTTATCCCAAATGGTCGCCAGTTTCCGCCACCTTTACCCCAATGCTAAGTTATTAGTCGTTGATGAAGGAAGTTGGAAGGAACGCAACAAGCTAATTGCCAAGATTCAAACCGGACGCTACCATGCCATATTGCTGACTCACACCCAATTCTTCAGCATCCCCATTTCCACTCAAACTAAGCTCAAATATATCCAAGAGCAATTAGAGTTAGTGGAGAGGTATTTAAATGAAGCCAAAGGGGATAATTCAGCAAGAAGTCTAGTATTAGAACTACGTCGTCACAAAGACTCTTTGAACCAGCAGATTGATGAACTAGAAACCCTAGAAAAGGTTCGCACCACTCCAGCCAATTCCCCAGAATTTATTGAACGGGTTCAAGAATTGCTAGCACAAGAAACTCTCAGTGTCAACGCCAGCGGGTGTCTTGAGTACGTTAAACCCAAGAAGCGGACGAAAGTAGCTGATACTCAACTATCTCAAAAGCAACGAGACAAGAAACGCGACTCACTCAACAACTCCCTTGAACGAGCAACCCAGTACTATACTCGTAATTCAGTAGCGATTAACTGGGAAGATTTAGGCTGTCAATGGGTTTGGTTTGATGAAATCCATGCGGCTAAGAATATCCCCTTTGCTTCCAAAGCTCAAGGGATTGCAGGTATCACAAATGTCGATACTCAGCGCAGTCTCAATACCCTGCTGAAGTATCGCTTTATGTTTGAACAGGGGTACTTTATCGGTGGCGGAACGGGAACCCTACCCTCGAACAGCTTGACAGAGGTGTTTAATATTATGCGCCTCTTCTGTCCCGACGAACTCCATCGCACCCAAACCGAACACTTCGACTCCTGGTTAGGTCAGTACGGGGAAATCACCACCAGTCTAGAGTTTACCAGTACTGGGGGTATCAAATCTAAAACCCGGGTAGCCTCGTTTAAGAACCTCTGGGAACTGATGTCGAGTTTATCCCTATTCACCGATTTTGTCACTGCCGACAGTGCTAAAGTTGAACGACCCGTATTGCACCGACACACAATTACCGCACCGATGAATGGGACACAACTGGCAATCACCCAGAATATCAAACATTGGATGGAACGGTGGCAACAGAAACATCCCGTCTGTTATTGTAAGGCGGATGGTAATATCGTTGAACATAATCCCCTCACTCTAACCAGTTTAGGCAGCCTTAGTTCCATAGATCCCCGCCTTGTTGACCCAAATGCTCCCGTTCATAAGCAAACCAAGTTACATCAGTTAATTCATAACGTGCTGTGGATTTATCGTGCTACTGATGACCGTTTGGGGACGCAAATCATCTTTAGTGATTCGGGAGTCCCAAAAGCGAAGCGGCGGGGAGAATTTGATGTTTACAACTATATCAGAGATACTCTCGTTGCTTTGGGAATTCCGGCTCACCAGATTGCCTTTATCCATGAATTTGAGACAGAGGCAAAACGACTTAAGGTGTACGATGACGTAAATGCTGGGCGAATTCGGATTCTGCTGGGTTCTACGCTTAAGGCTGGGACTGGACTCAATGTACAGCGACGTTGCATTGCATTACATCATCTGGACTTGTCCTGGACTCCGGCTAACTTAATCCAACGCCGGGGACGGGGACATCGCCAAGGGAACTTATGGCCCGAAATCTGGGAATTTACTTATGGGACTTCGGGGAAGGACCATTCTCCAGGTTTTGATGCCTATAAAGCGAATCTGGTTCGTCTCAAAGCGGAGATGTCGTATCGGATTATGAGTGGTAATGTTCTCTATCGACAGTGTGAGGATGTGGGGGAAGATGCTAGCCATTTTATGATGGCGGCGGCTATTCTCTCTGGCAACAGTGCAGCACTTCATCTGGCTCAAGGTAGGCTAATAAATTATTCATGATATGGGAAAAGTCTCTAATTTAATCTTAATCATACGCGATTCTTTCTGAGCTTGATTCTATTTCGGAGATGTCTATAAGCATGGTGCGTTCCTCAAAATCTATCTGTGAAATGGGAAAAGTTGCATTAAGGAACGCACCCTACAAGATCGGCGATCGCACTATGGTAGGGGAAGACCTGCTGAACGAATAGCAAGTTTAACAGTACCCTTGACTACATCACTCACCGTTGCATCTCCTAACGATTGCCCCCACTTCAGCAATTTCTCTTTTATGGTTGGGTTGTTCTGGGATTGAGTTGCAATATCTTTTGCAATGCCCTCCTGAGCCACGTCAGTTGTTAAACCTCGCTTTTGCAACTGCTCTATCAAATCCTGAATCTGGGAGGCTGCCTGTACCAAATCTGAATTCATGCTTATGTAATCCCCTTGAATATAAGTCCCAGAATTTGATTCAATATAGTTCCCGCCACCTGTATCAATTGAACGGTTATCGCTCATACTCTTACCTACTATGTAAAGAACATCACAACTGTGAATTTTCAGATCAATTTCCTGGACTGAATTTAATGTTCCAGTTAAGAAGTTAGAGAATGATTTAGTTATTGTTCCAGAACACATATTTAGAGATTCGATTAATATCTTCAAATGATTGCTAATGTCAGTTAAAGTGCTTTCTCCCGTTCCAGACAACAGAATAGATTTCAATACTCTAACTTCTTGTAGTAAAACAGCGTGGATATCACTACTTAATCCTAGCAAGTCGGGCTTCCGGCCATTTCTTTCATCCACTTCATCCAAGATAGATTCTGCCAATTCAAAATTCTTAACGATTCTTTCTCTTGAGTTATCATCGACACTATCTGATTTATTCAAAGCTTGTGAAAGTGTATTTAGAATTTTGACAGAATCAGCAGATTTACTACTAAAAAAATCATCTGCAATATTATTTATTTCGTTAAGCCTATCGAGATCAAATGCAAACTTTGACATAAGTATAATTTTCGACTTAGGATGGTTGTGTTTGAGATATCTAGCTCCTTGAAGTCCAAAATAATCATCTTTTTCGTGGGCAGGTCTTGCGTTTTTTCTCCAGACAATATCAAGAATTACAGCATCATATCCTTCTAACTCTTTTAGCGAATAAAATTTAGAGCAAAATGTAGTAGTCCCATAACCATTTAACTGGAGAATGCTGCAAATTCGTCGAGCATTATTTACATCATCATCTCCAACTAAAACTTTATAATCACTAGCCATAACTGAGTTACTAGATTCATTCACCTTTGTATTCTGGGCGTTTTTTCCATTCATCCCACTCATTGATAGGTATGTTTAGATACTTCCAAGTAATATCATTACCATTTTCCCCTAAAAGAACGAAAAAGTGTAAATCTCTTTCTCCTGAATCACTACAGAGAAAATCTACATGAACGGCACCATTTTTACTTGCTGTTCCTAACAAGCCAAGATATTGCCTCAAAGGCTTGTCTAATATCACCTTCCTTATAGCTCTCGTAGGATCTTTACCCTCTCGCAATAGGCGAAGGTACTCATAAACCCGATCACGATACTCCGGAATACTCTGTAGGGCCATCTCCTCAGTGACACTAAGACTGTTCCAACCGTGGTTATATATTGCCAAAGCTGTCCTTAATGCAAATTCATATTTGTCCATGATTTAAGAGCTATTTGCAAACCTCAATGCTCCATATTGGTATACTACTCGTTTCCCAAAATAGATTTTGCTCTTTTAGTGGATAGTGTCCTACAGATAGTTATACAGGACTGTCTCCACCGGGGGTAGAACCGTATAACTATTAGACATCTCCAGAAAATTGGTTTTCCCTTAGACAGGATAAGGGTTTCAGATTCTTTTTTGGAGAGGTCTAAAGTGGAAGAATCCCGGTTGAGGTTGGAATTGGTTCAAGCTGAAGAACGTCTTGAGATTCAAACCGCTGTGAATGAGTCGGCTGGGGAAGAGTTAGTACCAGCCCCAGGCGCAGCACTTTACTTGGGTGCGGATGCGGATGTTGTTGAGTATATCCAAAGTCTGGGTGAACCAACAACGATGGATGAGGAGGGCAATTTGATTACTTGGATTGAGCAGATGCAGTCTCTAGAGTTGAAGCTTGATGGGGCAAATCGACCTTCAATTGAGCAGGCCAGAGAGCAACTTGAGAAGGCTCTAGAATTGGATGGAGAGGAGTCTGTTTCCATTGATACTTGTTCATTGGAGCGACAACTCCAAGCTATGCGGCAAACTCTCAGTGCGATCTCTGTTTCTGATGAGTCTCTCAATCGGGTGATGGAACATCTTACTACTCGCATTAAAGAGGAGTTGGGGTTGAGCCACACAGAACCTGAATGCTCTTTATGGGAAACTGTCGGTTCTGTCCAACAGGGGCGATTGTTCTAATACTGCCCATGCTGATTTTCTCACAGGGGATCTTTCAAGATCCCCTCCTGAAGTTTCATCTGGTGTTGAGCCATCTTGGACATCTAAACATTCAAACATCTAAATGTCTAAATGTCTAAATGTCTGAGTGTTTAGACAAGAGCCACTAACTGACCCACTCTTCCACAATGTCTGACATCTGGCTTAATTGATGACACGAAGATAGCGATCGCTATCTTCGTTAAGCAAGGATTTCTTGCCCCCTAACCTTCTAAACCGATTAGACCTTTGATAAGTAAACCTAATCACACCGATTGATATCTATGAACCTTACCCCCTTGATTTTGTAAAGGAATGTAAACTACTATCAAATCAAGGTAAAGATTATCAACCTTAATTCATCTCATCAATACCGACTGCAATCATCCGAACCATGAC
>DNGI01000344.1:5061-5213 GCA_003486645.1 Cyanobacteria bacterium UBA11370
GATCGGTTCTGTGAGTGGGTAACATCAACCGAAAACCGCCTCTATGTGGGCTGGTTCGGTGTGCTGATGATCCCCACCCTCTTAACCGCTACCACTTGCTTCATCATCGCCTTCATCGCTGCTCCTCCTGTGGACATCGATGGTATCCGCGA
>DNGI01000092.1:0-408 GCA_003486645.1 Cyanobacteria bacterium UBA11370
CCCCTGCCCCACTCCCCACTCCCTACGAATGTAACTTGACAGAAGACAGAGGTTTTGATTCAGTTTTAGCAGAAACAGTACGTCGTGTTGCTTCGACAAATTGACTGACGCGGATTGGATCAATAGGTTGCTCAATTTTTCCCCGTCGCTTGAGGGAACTGGAAACAATTACACCATCTGCGGCTTGCATTAAGGTAGAAATATTTTCCCAATTTGCCCCACTCCCAATAAAAACAGGTGTTCCCTTAGCAGCAGCCGAGGCTAATTCTAAGTCTTCTAAAGTTGGAGGACTACCTGTCGCCCAACCGGATAAAATTACACCATCGGCTAAACCCCGTTCAATGGTTTCCTGAACGGCTGTTGTTAGATTCGGCGCACCTAAAGGTCTGGCGTGCTTAACTAGAACAT
>DNGI01000092.1:651-1229 GCA_003486645.1 Cyanobacteria bacterium UBA11370
CATCACTACCAAGTTCTCGTCTATAACGAAGTAATTCATGAGCCTGTCCTTCAATTAATCCCTGGTCAGTTGCCATAACGCCAGTGAGGACATTAACTCGGATAAACTGGGCGCGGACACAGGTAGCGATCGCCATAGCACTTTGAGCATCATTCCGTAAAACATTGATCCCCACTGGCAATGTTACTAAACCCATGAGCCGCTGGACAATGAGCGTCATTGCACTCACTATGGCTGGATCGACCTGATTTTTGGTAAAGGGGGCATCAAAAAAATTCTCAACGATCACCCCATCAACTCCTCCTGAAGCGAGTGCTGTAGCCTCTTGCTCCGCCCTGTCGATCACAGTTTTTAAACTTCCTCCCCAACGGGGCGAGGTTGGGAGTGGTAGCAGATGTACAACGCCAATAATTGGATTCGGTGTCTTGAAAATTTGATGTAAGTTCACGTATCTACCTGAAAGGGGAATGGGGGGATAGGGGGGTGGGGAGATGGGAGGATAGGGCTTGAACTCATAAAATTGAAGGAGCAAACATTATAAGGATAAATATCGCCGTTTGTTGTTTGTTGTTGGTTAT
>DNGI01000092.1:1434-33452 GCA_003486645.1 Cyanobacteria bacterium UBA11370
TTGTTTGTTGTTGGTTATTTGTCGTTGGTTATTGGTTGTTTGTTGGTTGTCCCCCCATCTCCTCATCCCCCCATCCTCCCATCCCCTCACTCCCCACTCCCTTAACTAACTTGTTGCACATATTAATAAAATTTTATATAAATAAGTAACGGGGTTTAAACAAAGGAAGAAGGAACATCCGGACTGAAGCGAGTGTGGGTGAACCCCAAAGGCTGCAATGCTTTAAAATCATGCTCTCTAAGGGCAGTACCCTACTCTATTCGCCGATCAACTGACAACCGCATGGGCAAAAAGCCAACTATTGCCATTTCTCACTTAGGCTGCGAAAAAAATCGCATTGACACAGAACATATGCTCGGCTTGCTAGTCCAAGCAGGCTACCAGGTCGATAATAACGAAGAATTAGCCGATTATGTTATTGTAAACACTTGCAGTTTCATAGAAGCGGCTCGGACGGAATCGGTTCGTACACTAGTCGAACTCGCAGAAGCCGATAAAAAAATTGTGATCGCGGGCTGTATGGCTCAACACTTCCAACAGGAACTCTTAACCGAGTTACCGGAAGCAAGGGCAGTGGTGGGCACGGGAGATTACCATAAAATTGTTGAGGTAATCGAACGAGTCGAAGCCGGAGAACGAGTTAAGGAAGTTTCTGCCGAACCGACTTATATTGCCGATGAGACAACCCCACGCTACCGGACAACCTCCGAAGGGGTTGCCTACCTGCGGGTTGCAGAAGGGTGTGATTACCGATGTGCGTTTTGTATAATTCCCCATCTCCGAGGGAACCAGCGATCGCGTACAATTGAATCTATAATCGCCGAAGCTGAACAACTGGCATCGGAAGGTGTCCAAGAATTAATTTTAATTTCCCAAATTACTACTAATTACGGTTTAGATCGATACGGCGAACCCAAACTAGCAGACCTGTTGCGGGCATTAGGGAAAGTAAACATTCCCTGGATTCGCATTCATTATGCCTACCCCACAGGTTTAACACCGTCCGTTATTGAAGCGATTCAGGAAACACCGAATGTTCTTCCTTACCTGGATTTACCCCTCCAGCACTCCCATCCCGAAGTCCTCCGTGCCATGAACCGACCCTGGCAAGGACGGGTGAATGATGCCATTATCGAACGACTCAAAACCGCACTGCCGAATGCAGTCCTGCGAACAACCTTTATCGTCGGGTTTCCTGGCGAGACAGACCAGCACTTTGACCATTTACGGCAATTTGTGCAGCATCATGAGTTCGACCATGTTGGCGTATTCACCTTTTCCCCAGAAGAGGGTACACCTGCCTACACCTTGCCTAATCAACTGCCTCAAGCCGTGATGGAGGCTCGTCGAGATGCCCTAATGGCAACTCAGCAAAGCATATCCTTGAAAAAAAATCAAGCGGAAGTCGGCAAGGTCGTTGACGTGTTGATTGAACAAGAACACCCCGCAACAGGGGAATTAATTGGGCGTTCAGCACGATTCGCCCCGGAGGTAGATGGATTAGTTTACGTTCAAGGCGAAGCCCGTTTGGGAACAATCGTACCAGTAGACATTACTGATGCTGACACCTATGACCTTTATGGTTCTGTAGTCCTTAGTCCCCTATCAGTGGTTCATTGATACTCCAGATTTCTGAGCTAGAGTTTGTTGAACGTGATTAAAAGACCGCTGGCAACTGAACTCTGACCCCTGAAAAATTAAACACTAACTAGAAACAACAAATTATGACCCTTTCCTTCAAAAGCCTGGGCCTGTCCGAAGATCGCGTCCATCACCTAGAAAACTTAGGATTCACCGCACCCACCACCATTCAAACCCAAGCCATTCCCGAATTGTTGAATGGACGGGATGTGGTCGGTCAATCTCAAACAGGTACGGGCAAAACAGCCGCCTTTTCCTTGCCAATATTAGAGCGGATCGAAATTGAAATCCGTGCTGTACAAGCCTTGATTCTTACCCCAACGCGGGAGTTAGCCCAACAAGTCGCCGACGCAATGCGCGACTTCAGTGGCAACCGTCGCTTAGGTATCGTAAATATCTATGGCGGTCAGTCGATAGAACGGCAAATCCGCAGTTTAGAACGAGGCGCTCAAATTGTGGTCGGTACACCTGGACGGGTGATTGACTTGTTAGATCGAGGCGACCTTAAGTTAGACAAAGTGCGGTGGGTGGTGCTGGATGAAGCCGATGAAATGTTAAGCATGGGCTTTATTGAGGATGTACAGAAAATTCTCAAAAAAGCACCTGTAGAACGTCAGACCGCTTGTTTCTCAGCAACCATGCCAGGACCGATTCGGGATTTAGTTAACCAGTTCCTGAAATCCCCCGTTACCGTTACCGTTGAGCAACCGAAAGCGACACCAACCCGGATTGAACAACAAGTTTATCTCGTACCCCGTGGTTGTTCCAAGGCTAAAGCGCTGTTGCCGATTATGGAACTCGAAGACCCGGAAGCCGCATTAATTTTTGTGCGAACCCGACGCGCAGCGGCAGAACTAACCAGTCAATTACAAGCCGCAGGTCACAGCGTTGATGAATATCACGGTGATTTGAGTCAGTCCCAACGGGAGCGTTTGTTATCCCGGTTCCGGCAAAATCAGGTACGCTGGGTCGTCGCAACCGATATCGCCGCACGGGGTTTGGATGTGGATCACCTCACTCATGTGATTAATTATGACCTGCCGGATCAGGTAGAAAGCTACATTCACCGTATCGGTCGGACGGGGCGTGCAGGTAAGACGGGAACGGCAATTACCCTGATTCAACCCTTTGAACGGCGCAAACTGAACCTGATTGAGCGGAAAGTCCGCCAAACTCTTTCAGTCTCTCGCATTCCCACGCGATCGCAAATTGAAGCCAGCCGCTTAGAAAAACTGCAAGACAAATTGCGGGAAGCCCTAGCCGGGGAACGGATGGCATCCTTCCTGCCTGTGGTGCATGATTTGAGTGAGGAATACGACCCCCACGCGATCGCTGCCGCTGCCCTGCAAATGGTCTACGATCAAACTCAACCCCCGTTGACGGCAGATTTTGACTACGATGTTGAACGACCCAAAATTAAGCGTCGGATCGACAAGCCCCAAAAGTCTGTAACACCCAACATTTCGCGCTAATTTGTTATTAGTTGTTGGTTGTTGGTTGTTTGTGATTTGTTATTTGTTGTTTGTGATTTGTTGTTTGGAACTTGTATTTTTTGACGAACAACCAACAACCAACAACCAACAACTAACAACCAACAACTAACAACCAACAACTAACAACCAACAACCAACCAAGAATGATTTTGTCTGCGACTAATTCCCCGGCGTTTGGGGAAGCATCCTCTGGTTCTAGGGCTTGGCCTGGTTTGATCGAGGCTTACCGCCCTTATTTGCCAGTGACTGATTCAACCCCGGTGATTACCCTGCGAGAAGGTAATACTCCCTTGATTCCGGTTCCAACCATTGCAGAAGCGGTGGGGCGGGGCGTACAAGTTTGGGTGAAATATGACGGTCTTAATCCCACGGGTAGCTTTAAAGACCGGGGGATGACGATGGCGATTTCTAAGGCAAAAGAAGCCGGGGCTAAAGCCGTTATTTGTGCCAGTACGGGGAATACTTCAGCTTCAGCCGCTGCCTATGCGCGTCGGGGTGGGATGCGGGCATTTGTACTAATTCCCGATGGGTATGTGGCGCTGGGGAAATTAGCACAAGCCTTGCTTTATGGGGCAGAGGTACTGGCACTGAAGGGCAATTTTGACCAAGCCCTGGAAGTTGTGCTGGAGATGGCATCCAGCTATCCTGTCACCTTAGTTAACTCGCTTAATCCCTATCGATTGGAAGGTCAGAAAACGGCAGCGTTTGAGGTGGTAGACCATTTGGGCAATGCGCCGGATTGGTTGTGTATTCCTGTAGGGAATGCCGGAAATATTAGTGCATATTGGATGGGGTTTTGTCAATATTATGAACAGGGAAAATGCGATCGCACCCCTTGCATGATGGGATTTCAGGCAGAAGGCGCGTCTCCGTTAGTTACAGGCAAACGGGTTCATCATCCGGAAACGATCGCTACGGCAATCCGGATTGGCAACCCGGCGAGTTGGGAGAAAGCGGTTGCGGTGCAGCAATCGAGTCAAGGGAAGTTTACAAGTATCACTGATGCTGAAATTCTAGAGGCTTATCGATTATTAGCGTCTCAAGAAGGAATTTTTTGTGAACCCGCGAGTGCCGCTTCGGTGGCAGGGTTGTTGAAGGTAAAAGATCAGGTTCCAGCCGGGGCAACGGTGGTTTGCGTGCTAACGGGGAATGGTCTGAAAGACCCAGATACGGCTATTAAACATAGTAATAATCAATTTTATCAGGGAATTGAGCCAACTACAGCAGCTGTGGCTGAGGTGATGGGGCTGTAAACATTAAGCAAATCTATGGGATTTGAACTTGTAGAATTGAGCATTTTTGAAACTATTTTACCTAGTGATTGCACGTTCATGATGAAGACTATTTTAAAAAATAGCTCTAATCTTTAATATCCTCAGACTCCGAAATAGGTTTTTGATTACTCCGTTCCTTAGTCAACTGATCAATCGTATCCCCAATAACAGCCGTTAAACTTTTACGAGTTTGAGCATGATTCGCTTGCTCAACTTTTAGTGCATCCAGCAAGCGATCGCGTTCCCCCATTACCTCCGATAACTTTACTTTCAATTCTTCAACGGTTTGTAACTTAGCAACTTCCTGTTGAATTACCGATGCCGCTTCGGGATCATCGGACTTCAGCTTAGAACTTTCCTGTTGCAGTTGGTGAATTTGAGCCTTGAGGGTTTCAATCTCTTGTTGAGCTAGCTTGGCTTCCGTGCGGCGTTGCTGGGCTTCAGTATTATAGAGCTTACGCCAGTTTGTGGCACTTTCATTGGCAGCATCCCGATCGCGCAGGCTATCTGCCAGTTGCTGCTTCAACTCCTTAATTTCAGCTAACCACTGCCTGACATCATTGCTCATCGACAACTGCTCCTGTTTTTTGCTTTGCTTAATAAAGAGTGCCTTGTGTAGCTCGGTTCACTGACCACTACCTCTAGGTTAATTGTCTATAAATTTGGCACAGTAATGGTTAAATAGTCTGCTGCCCCAACTAAAATTCATGCTTCGCCCTCGTTTGCGCCGTTTTTTTGATTTCTTCCGCTACCTTAATGCCATAACACTGAGGAAGACGGTTGCCCGTGCCATGAAACGTCAGTTGATGAGTCTATCGTCTCAGATGGCATACAACGCCATGTTAGCCCTGTTTCCGGCAATTTTGGTGCTACTGACGGTGATTCAATTGTTCAAGCAATTTTTTCCTTGGACTAATCCAGCGGTTCAGCTTCGGGATGTGGCACCAGAGCAGGCAATGCAGTTGATGCACGATTTTGCTGATGGGATTAATTTAACAGACAATCGCGGCCTATTTTCTTTGAGCTTTGTCGTGGCAATTTGGGTGTCTTCGGGAGCGCTTGGCGCGGTGATGAATGCCCTCGATCAAATCCATCAAATTCCGATTGAAGAAACTCGTCCATTTTGGAAAGCTAAATTAATTTCTATTGGTTTAACCATTGGCAGTATTTTACTACTTTTTATTGCTTCGTTTCTGATATTTGTCAGTAACTGGGTTGTAAAAATGGTAGGGGATCAGATTTTAGTATTGATCTTTTTAACAATTTTACGGCTTTTAAGTTGGCCCATAGCTTTAGGTCTGGTAGGGACAGTTTTTGCGGTGATTTATCGCTTTGGATCGAGCCGCTGGTGTCCCGGAACACCCATTATACCCGGAGCGGTTTTAGCAGCAATTTCTTGGGCAATTGTATCGGGTTTGTTTCGGCACTATGTCACTCATTTCGGCAATTATAACCAAGTTTATGGAGCCTTGGGGGCTGTAATTGTTTTACAGCTTTGGCTCTATATCAGTTCCTTAGTACTTTTGTTGGGGGATCAACTTAACTTTACAGTGGGAGAGGCGATGAAAGAAGCGAAAGCTAAAGCTCCATCTATCGAAGCCGTTGAAGTCACTGAATCAGAAATTATTGAACCCAATATTAGTAGATATTAAGATTTTTATGATTTTTTGATTAAGAATTAACGGCGGCTAAATTTAACTCGATTTGAACTTATAATTGAAAAATACATTCTGGTTCAGCGTTAAAAATATACTCGTAATCAAAAACAAAGAAATTAAGATTACGGATAATCAAAAGTCCCAAATTTGTTATTGTATCTTGAGTAAAAGAGTACATCACTAATTCAATCAATTTTGGCTCCGCTATCTTGGGGCGTTTAATAAAGTAATCCCGTTTGGCAAAAAAAACCCTTTCATCCTTGGGTACAATAATGGCGTGAAGGCGGTGTGCATATTGAATGGGTTTGATATAACTGTTAATAAAGCCTTCTTGATTCTTCTGCAATTGATATAAACGCTCATGTTGTAGCCAGCTCATTTGAAACATCATTTTTATAATTTCACACCCTAAAATATAGGCAAAAAGTTTACTTCGTTCTTCTGAATTATGAATTAATTTCAGGACGAATTCTAAGTAAAGGTCAGGTTCTGTGTGTAAATCTTGAACTAAATGCTTGTAATACTGCTTAATGTAACTTTTCAATATAGGTTTAGTAATTGATTTATTGAGACAAAATTTACTTAAATAATTATTAATTAGCTGCTGGAGGAGGCTATCTCTAAGTATTTTAAAAGCTAAATAGTTAGCCACATAATCATCTAGAAATTGAGTAAATTTTGCCTGTTCTTCTGTAGAAACTTTACAGACTAAGTAACAAAGTAAAAATACGTAATGCCATTGATTTAACGGAACATTTTTTGTCAGTTGTCTTAACTTTAAAGCATTTTTTTCTCTAAAAAGAATTGGATGAATTTCTTCTAAACAACCTGTACTGCCGTAGTTAGTTGTTTTCATTTTTGTTATCCCATCAAATTTCTTAATTTTTTCGTTTTTTTAGGTCGATTCTAGTGATAGATAAGGGAATGGCTTGTACCTATAATTTTTTCACGCTTAGAAATAAGCTCAGAAATAATTTGGGTTCCCCAACTTTCACTAAATCTTCAAAGACGGCAGACTCTATCAGGATAGACCCTAATATAACAATTTAGCAGTTCAGGGCGAAATAAAATTGATAAGTAGGAAGCTAAAATTCTCTAAAACTGATGCTCAACTCGCCTAACTGCTGTAACGGGTGCAATTTCTTATTTTTTAACTCCTACACCTCCTGCACTTCTACACCCTAATTCTAATGTTAAGTGGTACAACTCCTCCTTGTAAACCACAAATCTTAGTCTGGTTAATAAACCCCTATATTATCTGAAAGTGGGAAAATTTAGTAGGAGACATTCGATAGTTTATTCATCACCTACCAAGGCTATTATAATAGAAAGATCTGAAAAATCGTGACCCAGAGGCTGAGTCTTGAATCTTCCTCAGCAAAAGAAGATACATTCAGGTTCAGGATCAAAAATATAGTCATAGTCAAAGGTTAAAAAGTCAAGATTCCGAATAATCAAAAATCCTAGAGTTTTAATTTTATCCGTTGTGAATGTAGACATAACTAATTCAATCAATTTTTTCCCTTTAATATTCGGCTTTTTAATAAAAAAATCACGTTTGGCAAAGAAAAGATTTTCATGTTTAGGAACAACAATCCCATTAATTCGGTGGGCGTGCTGGATAGGCTTGATATAATTTTTAATAAAATCTTCTTGGTTCTTCTGTAATCGATATAAACGCTCATGTTCTAACCAGCTCATTTGAAAAAGCATCTTAATAATTTCTGATCCTAAAATATAATTAAACAGACTACTTCGTTCTTCAGCACTATTAATAAGTCGAAGAACAACCTCTAAATATTCTAAATCAAACTTCGATTGAACCCGTAAATCTTGAGCTGAATGGATATAATACTGTTTAATATAATTTCTTAAAACCGTATTACTCAATTCTTGGTCAATATGAAATTTTTTGAAGGATTTTCTGACCAGTTCTTGAGGTGCTTGGTCTCTCAGCATTTTTAAAACCAAGCAATCTGCCGTATAATTATCTAAAAATTCAGCTTGCTTATCTAAGGAAACCGAACACATTAAATAACAGAGAGACAAAACATAACGTCGCTGATCCCAAGGCAAACTTTCTGTCCATTTGATGACTTCAATCGGGATAAGTTCAAAAATACTAATAGAACCAATTTGTTCAGGATTAGAGGACGGATGAGAGTGAAGTTTTTCCATACTTGAAGCCATGGCACATCGGGACGAAGAAATCTATAAATATATCTTAAACTCACTCAATAATCGGCAATCGATGGGTACATATCCAAGAGGAGGTTGCCAGTGTCTGTCGATATGTACTGTACCCCTCTAATACAGTGCAGCTTGACCTGAGATGATTTTCCTCTAGAGTTAGTAGGGTCACATCCAAACCTCTGCTCGTATTAAAGTACTCACTCCACTCTCGCCGTATGTAACTGAGCAAGCAATGCCAGTACTCTATCAGAGAATTATCTGATAGTAGAATAGCCATACCGCAAATTGAGCGATAACCTTACAAATCTATAGATAGGAAGATAGGAAAACTGTAAAACGGGAATAAGTCTTAGCGAAGCACGATCTGAGGCTTATCGCTCAATCGCTGGTTACTGATAATACGATATCATTTGTCAGGAATTGTTAACGTTAACTTGGGTTAAGAATCGCTTACTGACCCTGTATTGTTATCAATTATACGAATTTTATCCGACTTATAGGCTCAAACTCCGCAATAAACCTATCGAGGAAATAAGGCTAAAGACAGCGCTAGGTAAAATCTTTATGCAACAAGTAACAGAGAAACCAAAAATTAAGGTTTTGAACTTTAGGGTGTGCCCCACCCAAAGAAGCTTCTCTAATGAAGTAAAAGCTTGAGGACAGAACCATCTCTGGCTTAAAAACCGCAAGGGATTTAATTTAAATTGGACTGGGTGAACCAAGAACCCCGCCGCTTTCGGGCGCGGGGGAGTGTCAATCTATGGGTGGCGTACCTCTATAATTTGGGAAGCAGGTTATGATGATCCCTGCCCTAACGTCACGATCGCTTCCCATGGTTCAAATCCCCGAATCTACTGCTGACCTCGCTGCTGTCCTCGAACAACCCGTTGATCTGAATTTCCAATTGCCTGATCCAGAGGACGAGGAAATTCTGGACTATGACTTTCAGCAGCAAGTCGATAACGCCTGGTTGGTGTGCGATCGCTTCGACTTACAAACCGAAATTTGGCGGGGACGAATCTTACGGATTGTACGCGATCGGGAGAAAAAAGGCGGTGACGGACGGGGGACAGGCTTTTTAAACTGGCTTAAAAGTCGAGAAATTAGTAAAAGTCAGGCTTACTCCTTAATCGAACTTGCTAATAGTGCCGATACTCTCTTAGCCGAAGGCAAACTTAGCCCGGATGCGATTAGAAATTTTAGCAAACGAGCCTTTGTAGAAACTGCCAAATCTGCCCCAGAAGTACAACAATTAGTAACCGATGCCGCCCAAAAAGGCGATCGCATTACCCGCCGGGAAGTTAAACAGCTAGCTGATGAATGGACAGCAATGTCTTCGGAATTGCTACCCGATGAAGTCAAAGAAAAAGCGGCATCCGGAACCATGCCTGCCCGTTATCTGGCACCCTTAGTCAAAGAAATGGAAAAATTGCCAGAATTACACCTCAAACCGTTACAAAATGAAGTTGCTGCTAGTCCCGATGTAGATACAGTTAAACAAGTAACCTCAGATGCGCGTTCTTTATCCAAATATCTCGATGCTGCCGCCCAAGTTCAAGCGCTTCAAAACTCATCTTTAGATATGGAAATGGCATTAGAAGAAGCGTTGCGACTGGACTGTTTAAATACGGCGGCGGATTTAGTCAAACAAGCAACAGTACTGGAACAAACGGTTGGCAAACTTTATACGACTTGGAAGCGTTTAGGCAGTCTTTCAGATCGATTATATGTGGATACAGGTGCGAGTACACCCCATTTGCGATCGCTCCTTAATTGCTTAGATCGGCTGGCGAGTGAAGTCATTGAAGTTCCATTAGATGATACAGGGGAGCAAATTGTTCGTTTAAAGGTAATGGTTGATAGTTAACTACGTGTATTTTTACATTTAGAGATACGAATGCCTAGTGGAGCAGAGTATGAAGGAAAGATTGTCAGCTACGATTGGAATGGTTTAGTTAATTTATGGAGTCAAATTGAATCAGGCAATACTCCGGGTTGGGATTCAGGTAAAGCCTTGTTGAACGTGGTCTTCCAAATTACAACATTACAATTGAGGCTTTATCATGACCTTAGCCTATATAGTTACAGAAGGGCAGTTTGATCAAGAGATTCTGGAAAAATTACTACCAAAACCTCTCCTCCAAGAGACGGCAATCATTGCCGCTGGGGGAAAGTATGCAGCACAATCATTAGCTAGTACAATTCTTCCGATCAAGCAACTACCTGTTGCTTTGGTGATTGATGGCGATACACAAGACGAACACAGAATTCGAGAACAGGCTGATCTGCTTAATCAACTTCTTTATCAGTCATCTCCTGGGATTCCATTTAGAGTTTTTATAGCTGTTCGAGCGTTAGAAGTTATTTTTTTAGAATATCCATCTGTGATTGAAAAAATTGCTGAACGCAGTTTTTCTGATATAGAGTTGCAACTGGCTAAGAGCAACCCCAGACAGTTTTTGAGCAATATATTAGGCGAACCACCAACATTTATTCATAAAATATTGACCAATCTTACTGAATAAAACCTGCATAATTTGCAGCAACATCCTTTAATCAAAGGACTGATGAGTTTTTTGCCTGAAACTGCTCCCATTTAAACCCGTTCAGCTTGTTAACCGCAATTTCTCTGGGAGCGTAAGTATTCCCACTCCCCTCCCCTATGATCCCTCTCCTCTTCGCAAGTTTTGTATTTCTTCAAGGCTAAGTCCTGTCATTTGACTAATCGTTTCTTCATCCAGAAGATTGAGCATCTGTCTAGCAATTTCAAGTTTAGCTTCTCTTGCTCCTCGTTCAATACCTTGTTCAATACCTTGTTCAATACCTTGTTCAATCCCTTGCTGAATCCCTTGCTGAATCCCTTGCCTAGTCGCTTTGATCATAGCATTTCGCATATCGTGAATAAAAATTTCACGCCTCTCCAAGTCTTCCAAATCTTCTGGAGTAAGATTAGCTTGGTTAGCAATTTCAAACGCTCTACTGATTGCAGGTACACTTGCCATTATCTCTGGTACAGTCTGCAAATCTCTAGCACTCTTAAGAAAGTAAATCCATTTATCCGTAAGTGTTACTAATTCATCCAGTCCTTTTTTAAATTTAGGTAATTCGACAAAAACCAGCTCAATGTCATAACTTAAATAATCGACCAGATACTCTTTTTCTTTAAGGACAAAATGAGAAATTACTTTATCAAATTGCTCAAACATCTGAAAATCGGTAATAGTCAGCGCTATTACAGGATTAAGTAAACTGTAATCTTCGCCAACCTGGAGTTGAACTGAATAAGCTTTTGCCGCATTGTATAAAATTCGCTTCTCAAAGCTTTCTACATTCAACACTTGCATTTCAATGATGACCGTTTTGTCTCCGCTAATCTTAGCTCTGACATCCAGATAAGTGTCTTTAATCCCTCTAATTTTCGGAGCAAGATAAGGATTAATAATTTCTAAATCTTCAATAGTTGAGCTATCGTTGTATAGTATAGCATTCAAAAAACTGATCAGAATATCTTTACTTTGTTCCGAACCAAAGATTCGTTTAAAAGCAAAATCGGTTTTAGGATTGATAAACATAATACTAATTTATTCCTCTATACAATTAAGATACAAAAACCAATCACCTATCCGCTACATCCGGTACAAAATCCGTTGCAAACCTGCTTACTGCGCCAACGCCAACCCATCAGCACGAGGTTCAGACGCTGCTATCAAAACACCTCTATCCCGCAAAATAATCTGACCCCTACCAAATTCTCGCCCATCGGCACTAATCTGAATATCATGACCCCATTCAGCTAATGCTAAGGCGACATGACGAGGTACCGTGTGTTCTAAAAGTACCTGATTTCCACTCAAAAACTGCCATCTCGGAGCATCCAGCGCCGCTTGTGGATTCATTCCATAATCCGTCAAATTTACCACAACTTGTAGATGTCCCTGCGGCTGCATATGTCCCCCCATTACTCCAAACGATCCGAGTGGTTCACCGTCTTGGGTGAGAAACCCCGGAATAATAGTATGAAATGGACGTTTACTAGGTGCCAATTGATTAGGATGACCCGTTTCTAAAGTAAAACCAACACCCCGATTTTGCAATGCAATTCCTGTATCAGGAATCAGGATACCACTACCAAATCCTTCATAGTTTGATTGAATAAATGATACCATTAATTCCCCATCAGCGGCAGCTAAATAGACCGTTCCGCCCTTTAATAATCCAGGTTCAGCTAGGAAAATAGCTTCTTCTCCAATGAGTTCTCGGCGCGAAGTAGCGTAAGTTTTATTTAATAACTGTTCTACGTCTACTTCCATAAATCCAGGATCAGAAATATAGCGGTGAACATCAGCAAAGGCTAATTTCATCACTTCGATTTGAAGATGATAACTTTCTACTGAGTCGCGGGAGTATCTGCTGAGTTCAAACCCTTCTAGAATATTTAAGGCTATCAAAGCAGCAATACCTTGAGTATGGGGGGGAATTTCCCAAACAGTAAGATTACGATAGTTTGTAGATATCGGTTCTACCCACTCCGCTTGATGGCTTGCTAAGTCACTCGTTGTTAAAAAGCCACCCGTATCAGCCGCAAAATCAGCCATAGATTGAGCAATTTTTCCCTGATAAAAGCTATCACCTCCACTTTGTGCGATCGCCCTTAACGTTTCCCCATGAATCTCACTTCCCCAAATTTCTCCCGCTAGTGGTGCGCGGTTATTAGGAAAAAATACGTTTTTAAACGGTTCAAATTCCCTACCACTAAGAGATAAATAAATCGTCTCAGCTTGTTTCCAAGCACTTGCAGTTATAGGTGAAACAGGGAACCCTAATTCAGCATATCGAATAGCTGGGGTAAATAACTGTTCAAACGGTAATTTTCCCCAACGTTCCCACAAAATTCGCCATCCAGATACCGCACCGGGAACAGTAACAGGTAGCCAACCTTTTGAAGGAATTGTATTCATCCCGTCGAACTGATTAATGGTTAGGTTTTGGGGACTTTTGCCAGACGCATTCAGTCCATGAAGTTTCCCATCCCATACCAAAGCAAACGCATCAGAACCAATCCCATTAGAAGTCGGTTCAACAACGGTAAGTGCGATCGCCATTGCTATCGCCGCATCTACCGCATTTCCCCCCGCCCAAAACATCTCCATTCCTGCTAATGTTGCTAGGGGTTGGCTGGTTGCGACAGCACAGTGTTTCCCCATAATTACCCGCCGCGCTGAAGGGTAGGGATAGTCAGTTAGGGTGTTTTTATTCATGAATTAAGATGAATTTATCCAATTAATTGAATTATCTGTTATTTTAAACGTTTAAAGATATTTGTGAAGATTTGGGAGAGTTTGCTTGTAAACAGGAAACTGCTCGTTCAATGGTAGCAATTACATCGAAGGAATATGTAATATCAGTGGTTAATAATTAGGTTCTATGGCTCACAATACCACAATAGTTTTTTTCTGAAAACTAATTACTTTGACTTATAATCTAATGCTTTTGATGAGTAGCCTCCCTCAGTCTCTCTTCTGACGCTGTTGTAACCTTCTCTTGAGACTGGGATGAACTGATAGCGCGAATATCTATCATGAATTCTTCCTCTGAGAAATCCCGACCAAGATATTCATCAACTCTTCTAGGTCATCAGGGATTGAATACAAAGCAATGTCTTGAGTAATTTGTTGGTGACTAACGTTGAGGATACCAAACTGCCAAGCATTCCCAATCGTGACGGCACCGTAGAATACATCTTGTTCTTCTATCTTAGATAACGCAATCAACTCAACTGCCATCTGAGTAAAACCTCTCGTCATGTCATCATTTTTGGCTTCAACAACCAGAAGACTTTGGGTTGAACGTAGCAGGTAATCGAGATTGCCTTTAAGCCAGTTATTCACACTCAGAGGGTACTCAATTCTCAACTGACAATTGCAGTAGGTGGCAACTTCGATTAGCACCGGAGCAACTAAGGTTTCTCTCCGTGCGGTTTCACTAGTGAGGCTGACCAACGGTAAAATTTTTTCAATACGTTGACGTAACTCTGGCAGTCGCTCGAATGGCGTTGTTGTTTTCGGTAGAGACAATCGCGCTCGCACGAGTGCATAGCCAAGTTCAGCCAGAATTTCATCGGGTTCATAAGGCATCTCGAAGTAGGAACGGAATGTATAGGATTGTCCTTCTTTGAGAATGGGGGGTTTACTCATAGCGATCGCTCCTTTAATTATTGCTGGCTTACAAAACATCCTACGAGTCTTGAGAGTGCGATAGCGTGAAGCGAAGCTATAGCGATGAACGAGCGTCAGCGCTGCTGCTTTCAGCAGATCGCATTCCTCACACCAACAAGGGCTATTTCAGCTTTGAGCCTATAACTCCAACTAAATCTGACTGCTTAAGCTGTCGCGCATCCATAAGATGCAACAAAATATTCTGTGGAGATGATGGTTCTACAGGAACCTGAGACTCTTCATAAATTTCAACAAGGATAGACAGTAATTCCAGCAGGGAATTTTCCTCTGGAGTAAGTTCTTCTCCACGTACCATCATTTGCTCTATTGATTCAAGAGTATGATTGTATTCATCTTCAGAAGCAATGATTTTGGGTTGGTATTTTGCCAGGAGAGAACCGTAAGTTTTGCTGTCTAGCGTGGTAGCCATGATTTAATAATTATATTAGCCGATGAAAGTTTATACATTGCGTATGTAGGGAGGTTATAACTCCCTACTAGCATCTTAATTAGGAGGTTTTCTTAGACTCCTTATCAAAATGCTGAACCGTTCCAACCAATGTTCTAGCCTGGGAAAGCAATTGTCCAGCGATCGCATTCCCCACACCAACTTCCCGCGATTCCAACGGAGCAGCTACGCTTCACGTATCCTCTACCTTGCATGTAGATTCATTTGATAGTGTCTTTACAATGTAAATACGTCCTGCTTACACTTGAAGGTATGGACGTATATTTCGTGTTAAACGACATTACTTTTGTTTGGGACGAGGAGAAGGCTCGAAAAAATCCTGGTAAGCATGATGGTGTCACCTTTCAGCAAGCGGCAGAGGCTTTCTTCGATCCATTTTTAGTGATCGTTGATGCCAGTCGCAATGATGAGGCACGAGATGCTGTCATTGGTTTGGATAGGCGGTGGAATCTCCTGTATGTGGTTCACATTGAGCGGGAGGATGACATGATTCGGATTATTTCAGCTCGGAAAGCAACGCGCAAGGAGCGTGAATATTATGAAAACTGAAGCTTTGAAAAAACGATTGAATAAAAACCGTCCTATGACCACTGTGACAATTCGCATTCCTGAAGATGTGATTGAGGATCTCAAGCGTGTAGCTCCGTTACTTGGATTTTCGGGTTATCAACCCTTAATTCGCGCTTATATTGGTCAGGGGCTTCGAGCAGATCTGGAGCGATTAGAGGGTGATACGGTTTCTGCTTTGATTGCAAGTCTAAAACGTCGTGGTGTGAGTGATGAAGTGATTCATGAAGCACTTAGCGAAGTTGTTCATCAATAAGCCTGATTGGAAACGCGATCGCATTCCCCACACCAACAAGCGCGATAGCGAAGCGCAGATCGCATCCCCTCCCTCAGTCTCACTTCCTAGCTGTTGCAACCTCCTCTTGAGACTGGGATGAACTGATATCGGCTCAATTGATGTCGTCGGGTAAGTCGTTAATTGATAGTCCAGCCTGTTCCAACAAGGCTTGTAGCCGCTTTATTTGAGAAAAGGTGAACTTAATTCGTTGATGTTGACCGCGTTCGTAGCGGCTGATAGTACTAGCCGTTATACCTAGTGCTTGCCCTAGTTCCTCCTGTGTTAACCCTAAGTACTCACGAAGTTCTTTGAGAGTTGTCAATTTAGGGTTGCTATTTGAGTTTTGATGTTCTACCATCCTAACAGTTGACTGTGCGTTTCGCATAGTTACGACTAGAAAACCGACGGGGAAACGCCTATAGGAAGTCTCTACCCTTCCTGTTTCCCTGTCTCTCTATGGGTAGTTTCTCACACGGAGTATGTTGCTCTCATGCTAAAGCATGGGGCTATACAAACTATGTCCGCCTGCGCGGACTCAATGTTTTGCAAGGGCTTGAACCCGCGCAGGCGGGTTTGGTTTGTGTAGCCGCGATTTCAATCGCCTCGTGCGTCTAGTTTGAGAAAGCCTTCCATAGATAACAGGCAATCTGCGCTTTGCTCTCGCATTTTGGCAATTGTTGCAGATCGCCCTTTCCTAAAAACGTTACCCAAATCATACAATGAAACATTCCAAATGGCTTCGCCTCCAAGCCGCAGGCGACAGAGTTGTTGCGTCTTTACGTGCCGATGGCTTCAACTGTCGCAAACACCCGCACCGCTTGTCTTGGTATCTTTGCTCATGCTCAGTTTCTTACACCTTAACTTGGCTACCAGCGCCAGTGCGTGAATGGAGCTTGTTACCGAATGACGAGACACCAGAGAGAGCGCAACTTTTAGCTCAAATCAATTCTATTTTGGAGCATCGGGGCTGCGATCGCACCTAAAGTTATACTGAAGAGACATTCTTCACGTAACAGGGAGTTTGATGCCTACCGACGCGCAACTGAGGTGTTTGTATAGAATTGGCTACCAGTTGACCTATATTCTGTTTCAACCCATCCACCTTATTTGCATCGACGGTCGAACTCAGAATTTATATATTTTGGCAGGGCAAAACGAAGAAATCGAGGCGAGAAGTTACTCCTACTTGGGAGGTGCTGTAATGAGTCAAGTTAACTACACGGCTATGTCTTACCAAGAGTTAAGGCGGTACTTTCTCAAGCATCGAGAAGATAAAGCGGCTTTTCAGGCTTATCTAGCGAGGCGTGGAGAGCGATCTGCTGAAGGCAGCAGCGCTTCGCTATCGCGCCCAGTCATTACAAGAGTTGATGACCCAGACTTCGATAACAAGATTCAAACAGCAATCCGTCAGCAACTAGCAGAGTATCGAGGGTAGCACAACAGTCTCTTAAGGTGAGGAAGGCGTAGTGTGCGATCGCATTCTCCACACCAACTTCGGGCGATTCCTTCCTTACAGGACGCTGCGCTTTCCGGACAGCTACGCTTCACGTACCTGATCTTCAGCTTACCCGAACTTATAAGATACAGCTTCCAAAGGTGGGGACAGCTTTTGATGAATACGGTTCGTGCTATGCTGGGAGCGTGTTTGAGAATAAGAATTATGATCACCTTAGTACAGGAATTCCTAGACTCCTTTGATCGCCTCTCAGACTTACAGCGCGTCGAAGTTGCGTTGGAAATTTTGAAGAGAGTAATTCACATAGACTTTCCGGCTTTATCTGACGAAGATTTAGTCCTGAATGCTGAAGGGATTTTTCTAGAGTTAGATAAACAAGAATCCGCTTATGAGTAGCCCTAATCGTGGGGAGGTTTGGCTCGTCGATCTGGGCTACACAGCAAAAGTTAGACCCTGTTTGGTTATTAGTATTCCTGCCGTAGATCAAGACCGTGCACTAGCAACCTTAATCCCTCACACAACCAGTTCGCGTAGTTCAAGATTCGAGGTAAAGGTCGAAGTTAAATTTCTTAGATCGGGCGTATTCGACGTGCAAAACCTAATTACAATTCCTCATGCAAAGCTGCTGCGAAAGCTGGGTAGTTTGACACCAGAGCAATTGGTGGAAGTGGAAGAGGTATTACTCTTGTGGTTGGGATTTGAGGAGGAAACTGCTGAAGATGAGGAGTAGTGCGATCGCCATCCCGACACCAACAAACGCGATTCCAACGGAATAGCTACGCTTCACGCATACCCTGCCTTACTCTCACTCGACATCATAAACTAATTATGTTATATTTATTGAATTTGGTATTTTTATGAACCAAAGCGAGGGCAAACCCGACCAAAAGTTAACTTTTCAATTCTGATATCAGAATTAGTCTGATATCAGACTAAGGGTGTTATACTAAGCTTAGTGAGCAACACAAAAAAACAATCCAAGCCAAAAGCTCTGACTTGGACTGATTTGATTTGGACTAATCTGACGGTTTATCGTCGTTTTCTACGGGTTGCTTTTCTGAAGTGCTTGTGAATCCACCTAATGAGGAAGTACGCAGCGACCGAACTAGTGATCTCCACAAGCAATCCTAAAAGCAACGTCGTTAAGAAGCTGCTCATAAGTTTACCTCTTTTTTTGTAGCAGCTAGCCCTCGACCAGATATTAAATGACTTAGTGGCAGTGTGAGCGAACACACTGTCACTTTGCCATATCGAGCTAGCTTATTCTTTAATCTAACACAATTGAGTTAGGAAGTTAGAGAGCAATGAGCCAAGTTGTAAGTCTAGAACTCCGTGATCAAGTTTATACAGCTTTGAGGCAACAAGCAGAAAGTGTTGGTATATCCCTATCAGAGTTGATTTTGCTCACTCTTGAACGGCAGAGTGGCGAACTTCGTCAACATAAAACCGAAGCAGAAAAAGAGACAGCACGAGCCAGGTTTGAACGCCATTTTGGCACACTTAATCTCGAACATCCCATAGATCTGGACAATGAGAGTATTGATGCAGATTTAGTGAGAGAGTATGCAAGTACCCACGAATAAGGTTAATGCTCCTCGATACTTCTGGTTTGCTTTGTCTGCACTATCAAACTGAACCTTTGCATACTCAAGCCTGTGCTGCATATAAGAAAGCAACAATTCGATTAACTCATAGCTATATCATTGCTGAATACGTCGCATTAGCCACTGCCAGACGTTTTCCACGTTCCTCTGCCCTTGCTTTTGTCGTTGATTTGCTGGATAACCCTGATATAGAGACAGTTTGGGTTGATGAGCCATTGCACCGAGAGGCAGTTGTGCTACTGATGGCGCGGCAAGACAAAACCTATTCTCTATGTGATGCCGTTAGCTTTGTATTGATGCGCCAACGTGGGATTACTGAGGCACTGACTACTGATAGACACTTTGAACGAGAAGGGTTTACTCGCTTACTAGCATAAGCGTTGCAACCAATGTTCTAGACTGGAATGACAATAAACCAGTTAGAGAAAGGGAACATAGGATGCGACTCTCACAAATGCTCTTCGTCACTCTGCGGGAAGACCCAGCAGAAGCGGAAATCCCCAGTCATAAACTCCTCCTCCGCGCAGGTTACATCCGTCGCATCGGTAGCGGGATTTACGCCTATCTCCCCTTGATGTGGCGCGTACTGCAAAAAGTCTCCCAAATTGTTCGGGAAGAGATGAACGCGACAGGCGCACAGGAATGTTTACTACCGCAACTCCAACCCTCGGAATTGTGGAAAGAGTCAGGACGCTGGGACACCTACACTAAAGCTGAGGGTATCATGTTTGCCTTCACAGACCGTCAAGAGCGAGAAGTGGCACTGGGTCCAACTCATGAAGAGGTAATCACCACCATTGCCCGTGATATGATTCGCTCCTACCGCCAACTTCCCCTACATTTATATCAAATTCAAACTAAATTCCGCGATGAAATTCGCCCTCGCTTCGGACTGATGCGTGGACGTGAATTTATTATGAAAGACGGTTATTCCTTCCATCCGGATGAAGAAAGCCTGAAAAAAACCTATCAGGATATGTATCAAGCCTACAGTAATATGATGCGGCGTAGTGGTCTAAAATTCAGACCCGTGGAAGCAGATTCTGGGGCAATTGGCGGTTCAGGTTCGACTGAATTTATGATATTAGCAGAAGCGGGAGAAGATGAGGTTCTCTATACTGAAGATGGCAAGTATTCTGCCAACGGAGAAAAGGCGGTTTCATTGCCCCCGGATGCCGAACCTTCGCCGTTTACTAGTTATGAAAAACGAGAAACGCCTAATACTCCAACCATAGAAAATCTCTGTAAATTTCTAAAATGTTCTGCGACAAACGTCGTGAAAAATGTCCTATACCAGGTCGTTTATGACAATGGGATAACGGTATTGGTACTCGTGAGTATCCGAGGCGACCAAGATATTAACGAAGTCAAGTTAAATAATGAACTGGTAAGGTTAGCAAGCCAATACAATGCTAAAACCATATTATCCCTAACCGTACCTGATACCGATGCTCAGAAAAAATGGGCATCTAAACCCTTACCTTTAGGTTATATTGCTCCGGATATTGCCGACGACTATATCCAATCTACTAAAGATATTGCACCTAAATTTTTGCGGTTAGTTGATCAAACAGCGGTCGATCTGAAAAACTTTGTGACTGGCTCAAATGAGACAGACTATCATGTTGTTGGGGCGAATTGGGGCGAACAATTCCAGTTACCGAAATTAGTAGTCGATGTCAGAAAAGCAAAAATAGGCGATCGCTCTCTCCACGATCCTAATCAAACTCTCCAAAGCGCACGGGGTATTGAAGCTGGACATATCTTTCAGTTAGGCACAAAATATTCTAAAGCGATGGGAGCTACCTATACTAATGAGCAAGGTGAAGAACTTCCGCTATATATGGGATGTTATGGTGTGGGAGTTTCCCGATTAGCTCAAGCAGCGGTAGAACAATCTTATGATAAAGATGGGATTATTTGGCCTGTGGCGATCGCACCCTACCACGCCATTATTACCGTTCCCAATGTATCCGATGCCGAACAGATGCAAGTCGCGGAAAAACTCTACACAGAGTTAAATCAAGTGGGAATAGAAACTCTACTCGATGACCGCAATGAACGGGCTGGGGTAAAGTTTAAAGATGCGGATTTAGTGGGGATTCCCTATCGAATAGTTACCGGGCGATCGCTCAAAGAGGGTAAAGTGGAAGTAGTCGAGCGGGCGACTCGCAAATCTCAGGAACTCCCCCTCGATCAAGTCAGTCCAACTCTTAAAGAGTGGATTCAATCCGCTCTGAAATGACCAAAAGAGGTAGGGTGCAGGGGACAAAGAATGAATCCTGTATATTAGTTAGGTTCAAATCCCTGTTAAACAGCATGGAGAACCCAAAAAGATTTATTTCGAGACACGCCATGTCAAAAAAGAAGAAATCCTTTTTTCAATCTCCTGCATTCATCCGTGGAAACAATCCAAAATCCAAAATCCAAAATCCAAAATCCAATGACCGCTATTACCCAAATTAAATGACGCGGGAAAAACTAACTGGATTCATACTATTAGCAATTTATAGTTCTGCCATTGCAGGTGTTTTGGCAGGTGTGATCAGTGGTTTTCAGGCAGGAATGACCATTGCGATTATGGTCTTTTGTGCCGTCTTTTCTTATAAATATCCCCGCATGGGATTATGGGCTTTACTGATTTACCTGCCCTTTAGTGGTACGATTACTTACGCTCTCGGTAATGTTTACAGAACGATAGGCGATCGCATCACCTACTCTCCAGATTATGCCCTCTTTCATTTATTGAAAGATGCCTTTTATATTCCGGCGTTGATTGCCCTAATTCAGACCTACAAACCTTTTAAGCAACTCCAGCCTAAAGCCAAACTTTTGCTGGCAGGATTATTGGTTCTGGTAGCCGTTTGTTTAGCTACTTTATTATTTGTAAACCTGCCACAACAACTACAAGTTCAAAACAAAGAAAGCCCTTTTATAATGGGTATTCTCGGCTTAAAAGAGTTGATTGGTTATATCCCCCTCATTCTTTGTAGTTATTATCTTATTCGCAACAAAAACGACTTATTTTTCTTCACCCGTCTGCAAGTAATTGTTATACTAATATGCTGCGGTTTGGGTTTCCTTCAGTACTTGGGTCTGGTTACGGGTTTGTGTAGTGGCAATCTTAGTTTAGGTGGAGAAGCTATCAATAAAGCTAGTCTACAAGCAAGATGTTTGGTCGGTGGATCACTCCTCTACAATCCTGAATTAGGATTAATTCGTTTACCCGGTACATTTGTTGCACCGTGGCAATGGGGTTGGTTTCTCATTTCTAGTAGCTTTGTGACCTATGCCGCTAGCACTAGCGATCCCTCCCGCCGTTGGCGATTGCTGGGTTGGATTGCCATGATTGCTGTCTTAATTATGACAATACTTTCGGGTCAAAGAATTGCTGTAGCGATCGTTCCGGCTACATTTGTATTCCTCTTGTTGCTAACCGACAAGCATAAACATTTTTTGCCATTTAAGTTAAGTATCGTTGTTCTTTTAGGGGTTTGGATCACCAGAACCTTGTCTACGGTTGAGGAACGCTTAAATAGTTTTGTTGATCGTTGGGAAGCTTCACCTCCGCTACCGTTTATGATAGACCAATTCAAGTGGGTTATCCAACAACAAGATAACTTACTTGGCAACGGATTGGGACGAGCAACCAATGCAGCCCGTCGATTAGGTGAAACTAAACTCATAGAAACGTATTATGCCAAATTGCTCTATGAAATTGGTCCAATTGGGATGTTTGCCTTTTTAGCACTAGTATCTATCTTAACCGTTCTAACGTTTAAAGCCTATCGCTCTCTTAAAAACCCAAGGTTACAAGGTTTAGGAATCTGTCTTTGGGTATTTATTGTATTTATCAGTTATAACACCTACTACTATCCTTTAGCCGTCGATCCCGTCGATATCTATTACTGGTTTTTTATCGGTATTCTGCTTAAATTACCAGCCCTTGATACACACAAAGAAATCCAGAATTAACAATCAACTGGCGATCGCACATCCATCACATCCGTTACATCCATTACCCCATCCGTTGCCACAGAGCATCATTCTAAAAACTGATTCCCCAGGATTTTCCGAAGCAGGTCAATGCACAATCTTAATTATATGAACACAGAGGCTCAATCAGAGACAACATCGGCATTTTTTCATCTACCAGTGTTGAGTCAGGAGTTAATTACAGGATTAGAGATTTGTCCAGGTGGGTATTACTTGGATGTTACGGTAGGAGGTGGGGGACACAGCGAGTTGATTTTATCGGCTGCACCGGATGTTCAGATAATGGGGATTGATCGGGATGGGGATGCGATCGCCGCCGCCAATACAAGGTTATGTGCTTATAGCGATCGCGTTCAATTCTGGCGGGGAAATTTTGCAGATTATCAGCCAGGGAGTATTTTATTTGATGGGATTATTGCCGATTTAGGGGTGAGTTCTCCTCAATTTGATAATCCGGAACGGGGATTTAGTTTTCGGCATACGGCAGATTTAGATATGCGGATGGATCAGAATCAATCTGTCACCGCTGCTGAGATTATTAATAAGTGGGAGGAAAGGCAACTCGCGGATATTTTTTATCAGTATGGGGAAGAACGGTTATCTCGACGAATTGCCAGACGGATTGTAGAACAGCGCCCGTTTCAGACGACAACTGAATTAGCCGAGGCGATCGCATCTTGTGTTCCTGCTAAATACCGCTATGGTAGAATTCATCCCGCTACTCGCGTTTTTCAAGCGTTGCGAATTGTTGTTAATCAGGAGATTTCTGCATTGGAAACATTCCTGAATAAAGCACCGCATTGGTTAAAGCTTGGAGGCAGAATTGGTATTATTAGTTTTCACAGTTTGGAAGATCGTTTAGTTAAACACAGTCTAAGAGACTCACCCTTCCTGAAAGTGTTAACTAAAAAACCAATAACACCACAAGAACAGGAATTACAAGAAAATCCTCGTTCCCGTTCAGCCAAACTTAGATTAGCAGAAAGAAAGGTTTAAGCTGATGTTAATCTAATTTGCCTAATCTGAACAAGCAAGATGTTCATACCAAATCCGAATCATATACCCCCTTTAATCGCCGTTGCCGGAATCATGTAGAGACGTTGCAATGCAACGTCTCTACCATGCGGTGTAGAAAGGGTTTTATATACCGGATTGGGTATCATCCCACGAGAAATAAGCCGATTATTGCCTCTGAATTGAGGGCAGCAATATTACCATAAGCAACTACAACTATTTCTGATACCAAATCCGGTTAATATACCCCCTTTAAGCAGAATTGCCAAAACGCTGTAGAGACGTTGCAATGCAACGTCTCTACCATTGGTCGTAAAAATGGATTATTAAACCGGATTTGGTATGAGAGCATCTTTTGTTGACTCACTGTTGATAGTCAATCTGCCATTCGTAAACCCAATAATCCTCGTTGTAATATCGCTGATAGCCAGCCCTATTTAGGTATTCAACAATATTCTTGCATAAGGGAAAAATACCGCCAACTGCTAAATAATCCTGATATTCAGCCAACAAACGCAACTCGTATAATAGAGTAGGTAAGCTTGTTGCCGTACCGTTAACAAAACCAATCCACAGTGTTTGATTAGAGCCTTCCAGAGAACTTTGGATCGCTATAGCTACCAACAGATTACTCTGTTTAAGACCCCATACTAAACCAGCTTCAAGGCGATCGCTCAGTTGCTGAGTAGTAAGTTCCTGCCATTTCGCGCCACGGGAGATATAAAGACATCGCTCTTGACCGAAAAAATTACTACTACTAACTAGTGTCCATGCTAAATCGAAATCATCACTCCTGAGCTGCACCAGCTTAGTTACTGAGGAATGAATTGGGTCAGCTTTATATGACGCATAGCAACCCACTTTTTGACGACCTCGCCGCGTCATTATACCATTCATGATTGTATTCTCTGACGAGACACAATTGCGCGAGATCAAAATACCAGCTTCCTGCAAATATCGCTCCAAGTGGGGGCGCAAAATTCCGACCAAACCCTGACCTCGATAACGAGAATCGACTCGTAAACCTTCCCACCATGCCTCACAGTCTGACATCAAAACGACCCGTTCCATTGCTATGGGTAGACCATCCACCACAGCGACAAAAATGCAACCTCTAGGATCTGCAAACCATTTATCCCAAACAAGATGAATGTAGTCAGGTTGGTTTTCCCAGGTATTTTTGCAAAAAGATAGCACAGGATCTTTGTCCTCGATTCGTGCAAGGCGAACTTCTACATTAGCAAGCTCTTTTGTCATGTTTAGTTTGTATCAAATATTCAGTAGGAAGGCAATGACAGGCGTGATCGCCTATCTAATTTCTAGATAATTATTCCAAATTTACTTCTCAATCACTAATCCTAAATGCTCCTGCAAAGATTTTCGCATAATATCTACAGGCGGATTTTTTCCCAACCAAATTTTTAACGCAGCAGCACCTTGTTGCACCAACATCTCCAAACCATCAATAGTAATCGCCTGTTTTTGCGCCGCGTAGCGTAGAAATTGTGTTGGATTAGGAGTATAAATGAGATCGTAGGTGATCGCTCCCTCTGATAACTGCTCCATTACCGCTGCATCAATAGGAGATTGATCAATATTAGGAGCCATTCCTACGGGTGTTGTATTGACTAATAACGTTCTATCGGATATAAATTCTGTAACTTTTTCCCACCGATGAATATTAATCATTACAGGCAGAGAAACCTTCTCCCAACTTTCTTTAAATTGCTCTAACTTTTCCCAATTACGAGCAAAAACATGAATTTCCTTACAACCCAACTGAACACATCCAACAACTACCGCTCTTGCTGCACCTCCACATCCTAAAATAACGACATTAGTTTGACTCCAATCCCGATTATAAGCGTGTAAAGGTGCAATAAACCCTGCAACATCAGTATTGGTTCCACTCCACCCTTTATCTGTACACCAAACCGTATTAACTGCTCCCACAAATTGAGCAATTTCTGAGACTTCGGATAATAGAGGAATAATAGCTTGTTTGTGAGGAATAGTGATACTGAAACCTTGTACACCAATCGCTCTAAAACCTGCGATCGCAGCTTCTAAATCTTCGGCTTTGATATGAAACGGTACATAGACATAATCCATACCCAAATGCTGAATAGCCGCATTGTGCATCACTGGCGATAAAGAATGCTTAATCGGATCACCAATTACACCCAATAATTGAGTTGTCCCTGTAATTCTATTCATTAATCAACCTCTCTTAAATGTAGGGAGTAGAGAGAACAACAGACAACTAACCAACAACCAACAACCAACAACTATTTAACCGTATAAGTCACAAAAATATCTTTCGTTACCTCAACTTCTATCGGTGCATTCGGATCATAAGGTGAAGCGGCAATCGTCCCAAAGGGCAAGTTAGCCTTCGAGTTGCATCCTGGCAAGAAAACACCGTAGAATGGTTCAGCGATAGAGGGTACTTGCCTCAGTTCAGCTCCTGTTGCCTGAGCAATACTGCTAGCTCGGTTTTGAGCATCCTCTACCGCCGACTGATAAGCTGATTGTTCTAGCACCTGACAATCATCTACGGCGTACTCCACGCCTACAGTATTGAGTAAAATCTCTTCAATGTTATCCGCCGCCTCAGTTGCTGTATCAACAATTGCTTCCAAGCGATCGCGCGTCGGTGTCTCAATCTTCACCACCACCTCCGCACCTCCCTGACTCCCGCCAAAGAAGCTGAAGTTAGCTTTAATGATTCTCACCTCAATCGTATCCGCAGGTACTCCACTCCTCACCAAAGCATCTACAATTGGCTGTAACTTTTCCTCCGTTAAAGTTCCTTCTCCCTCATGAAACCGAGACACGACTGTCCCTTCTGGCGGTGACTCTAAGTAATAATTTGGTGTAAATTGAAATTGCAGTTTTGCTCTGTCTGCTGGCTGACTCGCTCTCCCTCTACCGATCACTCGAAAGGTGGGATCGTCACTCACAGGCGGATAAAATAGCTGGGCGACTACGCGATCATCTTGAATTGGCGCACTCACAGATGGGTTCGTTCTTACCTCTGCTTTGCTTGGGCTAGTGATTGCACTGCATAACCCCGTAACCATTGCCACTACCACTAGCGATGACCTCACTATCCGCTTCATTGAGAATCTCCTGAATTGATTGCGGTTAAAATAGCATTTCTATTGCTCAACCGCAAAACAATCGTACCCCAGTTCGGTGTATTGTTGTTGGTTGTTAGTTGTTGGTTGTTAGTTGTTAGTTGTTGGTTGTTGGTGTCTCCACCTCTCCCCATCTCCCCCTCCCCCCATCCCCCACTCCCGTTGGTTATTGGGTTCGATCCTGACTCAGTTTTTCATTTTCAATTATTTTTCAACGGATGACTCACTAACAACAAACAACCAACAACTAACAACTAACAACCAACAACAATCCTTAACTATCGTAAATTCGAGCCTCAAGTGCTTCTGGATTATCTTCGCAATATTCCTCAAAGGCAGTTTTACTTGGCTTTTGCGATCGCTGGTGAGCCAATTCGGCTTGCAGTTCTTCTACAATATCCCAAGCTGCCGCACATTCTGGGGATGTTACACCTTTAGAAGCACACAACGCCCGTGCTTCTTCAACCGCTTTCTGGATTTGGTCTTCCAATAGCAGACTTTTCGGTTTCTCAACAAAGTCACCTTTAGTCAGGATATCCGTAACCGAAATAATCCCCAATAGTGTATCTTTAATCACCGGAGCGCGACGAATCCCGGTATTGGCAAACAAACGCGCCACATATTCCACCCCCAAATTTGGATTCACCACAATACAGGGTTTTGTCATAATTTCATAAACGCGTATCGTTTTAGGGTCTTTCCCATAGGCTGTCACCTTGTAAATAATATCTGTTTCAGTCACAATGCCGTAAGAATCCTGATCGTGGCGACGATCTACAATTAATGCCCGTAGCGATCGCTCTTTCATCTTTGCCACCGCTTCAGCAACTGTAGCCGAACCGCGAATGGTGACCACATCTTTGGTCATGATGTCTTGAGCCTTCATCATCATAACGTTCTCCTGGAATTGGATATGCTTTGATCCCCTGATCCGTCGCCATTTTAGCGCGTTTTAGGTATTGTTGCTTAGAAGAAACCAAGAGGAGCGGGAGAAAAACTCGTGCTAGATCATCTTAAGTATTAACTCAAACCCCTATCAAAAATACCTAGAAGCTGAGAACCCCCGTACTTTAGTCGGGGGATGAAAGCGACTTGAAGGATTTATCCTTCCGTTTCCGGATTAATCCTACAAAACTCGTATAATTGTAATAGGAGGGGATAAGCAAGTGTTAAGTCTGACATACAAGTACAAAGCCATCCCGACACCACAGCAAGTCCACATAATTGAACATACGCTAACTGTGTGTCGCCAAGTTTGGAATTTTGCTTTGCGTGAACGCAAGGATTGGATCAATTCTCGTAAATGTCAGGTTAATGCCTGCTCAATATCTGGTGAATATATCATTCCGGCTGATACAAAATGCCCCAACTATTACGACCAAGCAAACGCTTTAACTAGGGCGAAAACTGAGTCTCCAGAACTTAAAACCGTTAATGCACAAGTATTACAGCAAGTTTTAAGGAAGCTAGAAACAGCTTTTTTAGATAGGGGACGTAAGGGAATGGGATTTCCCCGATTTAAGAACAAGTACCGGATGCGGTCTTATGTTTATCCGCAGTTGGGGAAGTCTCAGTTCTTGCAGGGGAATAAAATTAAGTTGCCTCAATTGGGGTGGCTAGAGTATGTCAAGTCACGAGAAATTCCAGATGGATTTACGGTTAAACAAGCACGGATTGTCCGCCAAGCGTCTGGATACTTTGTGATGTTGACACTCTTAAGTGATGTCAATGTACCTGATGCAGTACCTGACGGTCATCCAGTTGGTATTGACTTGGGGCTAGACAAATTCGTGGCAACATCTGATGGAGATGTGGTAGATAGACCTCGATTTTTGAACTTGTTGCACCGTAAGCTGAAATTGCTACAACGCAGACTGAGACACAAAAAGAAAGGGTCAAACAATCGTCACAAGTTAAATCGGAAAATTGCACGATTACATCAACGCATCGGCGACACCAGAAAGGACTGGCACTTCAAATTAGCCCACCAACTGTGCGACGGTGCTGGGATGATATTTGTTGAGGATATCGATTTTCGGGTGTGGGCAAAAGGACTGTTTGGGAAACATACTTTAGATGCAGGCTTGGGTCAGTTTTTGTCCATCTTAAAGTTTGTGTGTTGGAAGCGGGGTGTGTACTTTGGCGAGGTGAACAAGGATTATACCTCCCAAGTTTGCCCTCAATGTGATGCTCATACGGGGAAAAAAGAACTCAAAGATAGAGTTCATTCTTGCCCTGAGTGTGGATACACAACCCATAGAGATGTAGCGGCTGCACAGATTGTTAGAAATAGAGGATTGTCTGGGGTGGGACGCATCCTGGACATTAAAGAAAATGCTTGTGGAGACGGTCTGACGGGGACGGGCAACCGTCTAGTTAAGAGTCCAAGAAGCAAGAAGAAAGGTGGAGAGGCATCTAGACAAGAGTGCCTCGTAACAACTTTTTAACAATCCCCTCGACTTCTAGTCAGGGGAGTACGTCAATCAATCTTTTTGTAAAGAATCGTACCTTGGATATCTCACAGCTCCCTTAAAATTAGTCATGATCGGGGCAACCCCGCTATTAAAAGCTGGAGGAAACTATGTCATCTGCTCCGCTATTTAGCGATCGCACCGATGCTGGAGAGAAGTTAGCTCAAGTGCTTCTGTCCCTGATTACTGAACAGGAAGCAACTACAGGCGTTGTTGTCTCTCCCATTGTGTATGCACTCCCTCGTGGTGGGATACCCGTGGCAGCGCCTGTAGCACGTCGGTTAAACTGTCCGTTAGATATCGTCGTCGCTAAAAAAATTACGACTCCTCAAAACCCAGAATTGGCTATGGGTGCTGTTACCTCTGAGGGTAACGTGCTTTGGTCACGACAACGAGTATTGGTAAAAGGAAATTCTAACTGGCGGGAAACTGCACTACGCCAAGCTCAAGAAAAAGCTGAAACCCAGCTAGATCAACTGTCCATCGGTTGTCCTAAGATTAACCCCCACGGTAAACTAGCATTGCTGGTTGATGATGGCATTGCCACCGGGATGACCATTGCCGCTGCCAGCCAAGCTTTAAGAACTCATTATCCCGCAGCCGTTTGGATTTGTGCGCCCGTCGCTCCAGAAGGATTAATGGATTGGATATCTCAATGGTGCGATCGCTTAGTTGTTTTGCACACTCCTGATCTTTTTCTCAGTGTCAGCCGTTTCTACACTACATTCCCTCAAGTTAAAACGGAGGAAGCTTTACTTTACTTACAACAACACAATAATCTACCTCATTCTAGGTAAGAGTTGGATGCTTGAGTGAGAATGGGGAGTGGGGCAAATCAAATTAAAAAATAAACACAACAGATGAATTACTCAAACTCTGACAGAGTGTGTTTTCCCCAATCCAAAATCTAAAATGGTATGAAACATAGGCAAGGGGACAGAGGACAACTATTTTTTTATTGTGTACGTTAGCGTAGTGATGCGTAAGCCAGGTTTATGATTCCTAACCTCAGAAATTCCTTAGTAAGACGTTGGCAATTTTGGTGGCACACTATTGTTTTTTCAATGCAACAGAATCCACCCCAATTAATTGTCTATTCCATGATTGGGTTAATGGCAGCTTTGGCTGGACTGTGGATAGTAGAGCTGAAGTGGCAATACCTAGTACTCAGTTCCAGTTTTGCAATTGGAGCCGCAGCATCAATGTCGGTACAGGAAATGCTTTTTCCTTCTCATGGTCGCTCCAAGCTGATACTGGCTATTAGTATGTTGCTGATTTATAGCTTGTTTCTCTTTCTTATTTTAGCTGATTATTTGTAGTTTTTAAGCTCATACACCCGCTACGCTAACTCCCTCTCTCACCATCAATCTTTTTTAGAATTATTCAACCCGCCATGATATCATGACCCTGATGCAGAATTAAGCGATTACCGACTGGATCATAAGCGTAGATTTCTCGACCATGAGAAGCGGTGATGATCTCTCCTGGAGGTGAGTATCCCAAGTAGCTCAAATGAGCGATCGCCTCTTCTAAATCATCCACTTCTAAACACAAACTCATACCACTTTGGGTAGAATTCTCAAATTCTTGTTGATAGTTCTGTTTTGGCTTGAAGAGTCCTAGCCGTAACCCAGGTAACTGAAACTCGGCATAGACATTCGGAATGTAGGGGTTTGGGGCTTGAGTCAGGAGCTGGGAATAAAATTGAACCAGAAGCTCAATATGGGCAGAAGCTAGGGTAACGAATGCTTCACGGTATCGAAAAGTCATATGATAGTTGTGTCTGTTGTTGGTTGTCTGTTGTCTGTTGTTTGTAGTTTTTTTACTCCTGACTTCTGACTCCTGACCACTGACAAGGGACAAATTAATCAACCGACTATCCAGTAAAGAAGATAAAGCCTGAGTATGGCCAAAACCGTTGCCGATGTCATGAGCCATGAACCCATTGTGGTACTCCCCCAAACGCCAATCAAGGAGGCGATGAAAATTCTTGCTGAACGACGTATTAGTGGTTTGCCCGTGGTGGATGAAGCAGGCAAATTGGTGGGCGTTATTTCAGAAACGGATTTGTTATGGCAAGAGACGGGAGTCGAACCGCCTGTCTATATCGTATTTCTTGATAGCGTAATTTATTTAGAAAACCCATCTCGCTATGATCAAGAACTTCACAAAGCCCTAGGGCAAACAGTTGGGGAAGTGATGACTCGTGATCCCGTCACGGTAAAGCCGAATCAACCCTTGCGTAAAGCTGCCAAACTAATGCAGGAAAAATCAATCCGTCGTTTAGCTGTAACCGATGAAGAGGGTAAGGTCATTGGTATTCTTACCCCTAGTGATATTGTCCGAGCAATGGTCGCTGAATTAGATTGAAATTTGTTGTTGGTTATTAGTTGTTTGTTGTTTGTTATTTGTTGTTTGTTATTTATTTTTAGTATTTTCTGTTTGATATTTGTGATTCAGAAGAACAACTAACAACCAACAACTAACAACCAACAACCAACAACCAACAACCAACAACCAACAACCAACAACCAACAACCAATGACAATT
>DNGI01000092.1:33641-34421 GCA_003486645.1 Cyanobacteria bacterium UBA11370
ACAACCAACAACCAATGACAATTAATCGTGAATCTGTTCAACAGTTGCTCAATTCTGAAGATTTTGGCGATCGCATTAGTGGGGTTAACCAGCTACGCCAGCTAGAACCGTCTGTGGCGTTTGAGTTAATTAAACCTATCGTTAATGATAGCCACGCTCGTGTCCGATATGCAGCAGTAAGCCAGCTTGGTTCCCTAGGGAATCAGGATTTATCAGGCACGTTAGTCTTATTGCGCGATCGCCTTTTAAATGATCCGGAAGTTGATGTACAAGCCGCAGCAGCGGATGCGTTAGGGGCGCTGAAACTTACAGATGCTTTTGAAGATTTGCAACAACTTTATAACCAAACATCTGAGTGGCTATTGCAGTTTAGTATTATTGCCGTTTTAGGGGAACTGGGCGATCCAAGGGCTTTTTCTCTATTAGAGGAAGCACTCACCTCTGAGATTAGTTTGGTTCAAACAGCGGCGATTAGTTCTCTAGGAGAATTAGGGGATGTGCGTGCTGTACCGTTGTTAATTCCTTATGCTACAAATTCGGATTGGCAAATTCGTTATCGAGTTGTGCAAGCACTCCAGCGTCTTGGTGGTTCAGAGGCTGATTCTGCCTTAGCCATTTTAGCGAATGATACGGTTGAGCAAGTTGCGAATGAAGCCAGGAGAAATTTGGAATCGGCTTAAGTCTTTTAGTCAGAATTCAGGAATCAGAATTCAGGAGTCAGAATTATTGTAGGATTTTGGAGTTGGATTGCGACCCCGGTTTTGGGGAGTGGGGAGTGGG